>NZ_MAGO01000008.1 GCF_001687335.1 Dissulfuribacter thermophilus
CTTAGGGGCTATACCTGATGGATTCATTATATCTTTAACACGAAGAAAATAGTTTGTAGTTGAAGCACAATTTTTGAAACATAGCCCATGGAGTCATATAGTCCCACGAGCATCAAAACAGATTATTGTTTTATTCCTAGCTCTTAAGGCCCATCACGAGCTTATGCCATTGGCCATTAAGGCAACAAAAGAGATCAATGATTACCATGGCCTGGATAGATATTTTCTGGCAGGGTAGAGAGCAATCGTATGACGTCATTTCTATCCAGGTCGTACCAGTTTCTATAGGATTCGGCCACGGCATAGTAGTGCTCGGTCCTGAAATTGGGACAGTAGATCTCATCTGCCAGCTCCCCCAACCGGACCTTGGCCTGTTCCGAGGAGGTTGGAACCGCCACAACTACCTTCCCAGCACCTTTTTTTCTAACTGTGTCCACGCTGGCTAGCATAGTGTAACCTGAGGCAAGGCCATCGTCTGCCAGGATCACGGTTTTCTCTGCTACATCGGGTGATGGCCTCCCCTGTCTGAAAACCCTGTTCCTCTCCTTGAGTTCCTCTTTCACCTTGAGGATCTGAGCCTCTACGTCCTCTGGAGTTAGGTGAAGATAGCTAATGAGTTGTTCATTCAAATAGAGTCCACCATCAATGGTTAGTGCGCCGATGCCCGCTTCAGGATTTCCGGGAATCGGAACTTTCCTGACGATCAAGAGATCCAACGGAAGGGAGAGACCGAGAGCTATCTGGATACCTACAGGTACACCGCCAGAAGGTATGGCAAGCACCACCACTCTATCCGATTTTTCCTGGTAAAAGGGCGACAACATATCTGCAAGTACCTTTCCCGCCTCTTCCCTGTCTTCAAACACGAATTTTTTGTCTCTGAGCCTGATAAGCTCATGCATTTTGACGGACATAAGCGAGTCCTTTCAATGCCCCCTGATCTTGGGAGCTGTTATCCCAAATTATACAGTTCGCATGATTGCCAAAGAAACGAGGCTAAACAAAGATGTAAGGCTAAAAGACTGCAGACATGCTTAGGTACTTCAACAAAATGAACCCGACCATCCTTGTTAGCCATTTGAAGTGCATAATCCGGGGTTATTAAAAATAATAATAAGACGGATAGAAAAAGGATACAACGAAATTTTTAAATCAGACTATTTTTTCTGATTAAAACTCCCCAAAAATGCGCTCCAGACCCTGAGGAAGTTTATAAACCCAAATTATGCATGGTCGAAGTTCGGCTCAAAGTTTGGCATTCAGGTTTCCTCGAGTCCCCACTTCAAAGTGTCGCCCTTGCTGTTGTCCAGCAGTGTATGCTAAGCTTATATTTGATAGTGGTTCAACTGCATGGGAATTTCAGACCATGAGCTCATGCCAAAGCTACTAAGAAGGGGCATTTGACACCAATTCCTCACGCTCCATTGGCGCCACAGTGTTTTGTCATTCACAAGAATAATTTCATACCAACAGGGAGTTTCGTTTAAAAATGGTAGGGCTTTAGTTGTTTTGATATTATCTAACTTGACACAACAAAGTTCGTTAACATCAGTATTGACTGACTTATCTTTAGATTTTTTTGGTTGTGCATTTTATAATTTTGATTACTTATTTTATCGTCACACCAGGCATCCCAGATAATCGGGATAATATTTCTAGTTTTACTCTAGCGATTTTCTGGTCTATATTGATATATAATCCTTTCCTTTTCCTTGACTATTATATAACAAATATATCCTACCCTAATTTAGGATTATTATATCTTTTTTTATACAAAAAATATCTGATCCATAATGGCTGACTTTATATGGAAATCACTACAAATATTCACATTTTAATGCTGATAATTTCATGTGTTATTATTTACTTAGTCCTTGAAAAAGGGAAAAAATCAATAGAGGACGGGCAACTATCTAGTTATGATAAAAAAATTGGAATAGGTGTAATCACAATATGGTTATGTTATGATATATATTCTTTTTTACCAGGAAACTTTGATTGGGCAACAAGCTTACCACTTCACTTGTGTGATATTACAGCATTTTTTTCTGCAATAGCAATTATTCATCCCTCAAAAATGCCCAGAGCAATTCTTTACTACTGGGCATTTACCTTTTCACTCCAAGCATTCTTTTTTCCTATAGGTGATCAAGACCCTAGGAGATTGAGATTTTGGTTTTTCTGGTTTTTACATATTGGCATACTATCGTGCTCTCTATACGATATCATAATAAGAAATTATCGCCCAAAGTTTTATGATCTTTTTATAAGCATTCTCGTAGGTACGATTTATATATGTATTTTATTTCCAATAAATTATTTATTTAAATGGAATTATGCATATATTGGAAATATTAAGCCCAATATCCCTACTCCTATTGATCTTCTAGGCCCCTGGCCCTTAAGAGTATTATGGATGTATTTGTTAATTATCTTCTTTCAGTTTTTAATAACTATACCATGGTATATTTATCCAATGTTAATAAAAAAATATAAAAAATATTATAGTAATTATTAATATTCCTTAAAGGATAGCCTATTATGAAAGATTAATCTGTTGCATTGTCAAGCAGTTGAAGTGGCTAAGTTCGTCTGCGTACCCTCCCCCTTGGATCTTCGGCAAACTTCCAAGCTGCATAATCTGGCTTCATCAATTGGTTCACAAAAATTGAAACAGCACAGGAAGGGTTACAAAACTTAAAAATATCCCAAGCCCTACCAGTGCCGCTGTAAGACGGGGAGATAGCCCTGCCATTATTGCCAGAGCGCCGGCAGATACCATAGGTGGCATGCCAGCCTCAAAAACCGCAACCTTTACTGCCTCTCCCTCAAGCCCCAATGCCTTTACCAGCATCAATGCCGCCAAGGGAGCTAGCCCCAATTTAACTCCAAGGCCTGTGAGAAGCGGCTGGAAGGTCCCTGGTTCAAGTCTGAGACTAAGTTGATAGCCCACGGCAATCATGACAACTGGAACAAGTGTTCCCCCAAGGCTTGAAAGGAGTTCAGTGACCGGGCCTGGATAGCTCACCCCCCTAGCTAAAAAGGCAAAGACAAGGGCTATGAAAGGTGGAAAGGTAGCAATTTTCAATACAATATCCTTGATGCCAGGCTTTACTCCGTCTGACTTACTGAACAATGCAAGTACAAAAGACCCATATGTGGACAAGGCCAAAAATGATCCAAGCTGGTCGTAAATCATTGCATAGGCTATTGCAGCTTCACCCAAAAAGGCCCTGACCATGGGGATTCCTAAAAAAGACGTATTGCCAAGGGGTACCATTAAAAGAAGACACCCAGTAATTGTCCTCTGCCACCTAAATATTTTAGCAAAAAACAAAACAGCAACTGCCGAAAATGCCACCATGACCCACGGAAGGACGATCACGAAGAGCAGATGATTGCCAAACCCCATCTGAGGTACCTTAAGGAGTACTAGAGCGGGAAGAGAAACATATATGACGAAAAGATTCAGGCAGTTTGAAAAATTGTCTGGAATGCCCCTAATACGCCTCAAAATTATTCCAAGAAGGAGATATGAAATGGTGATTATAAAAGTATCCATGCTTTATTTATCCCCCAATAATCTTACTGCAAGCCGAGGGATTATAAATCATTTTAAAAGAGATTTCAGGCATCTTTTTCCCCCATATTTGAGACTCTCAACGCAATAGTACTTTTAACAACGTATTTTGAACGCAGAGAATGTGATTTTTTTGTCTTTTTTATTGTCTCTTTTAATTTTGAAGCATAAAATTTAAGTAACTTAAAAAAATCCCTTTTCTGGAGGAATATATGAAACGATCTTTTTTGATGGCCTTTCTGGGGCTTATTTGGTTAGGTTCTTATGTCCATGCCTCGATCTGCGAATATGAATACCCAGCCTTTGAACCTGAAACAAAAGTGGTGGACATACCCTGTATTGACTTTATGAGCCAGTGCTACCACGTCGTAATCAGCATCGATGATAAAAATAGGCTAATCTTAGAAGAAGTGGAGGATGTAGGCGCATCTGTTCCAACATCTGCACTCGAGGCCTCAGTAGTCCCCTTTGTGGATTTCGATGCTATGGTACTGCACATACCAGAGCTAAGGGTACAACAAAACAATGGTGATCCCTCAGTAAGTGCCTTTTCTGTTGATCTTAATATACTTCCAGCAAAAGAAGAAACTTTTTTGGAGATTGGAAAAGTAACTCCCGTGGCCGCCTCAAATGTTTGTGGAGGAACGGAGGGCAATGATACCAATAGCCAAAACAGCAGCAATAGTTCCGTTCATCTCAGTCCAACTACTGAGGATTACATTGTGGTTGCATACAATGACCTTGGAATGCATTGTATGAATCAGGATCATTCAATCCTTTCTCTACTCCCACCATATAACACGCTTGTTGCTCAGGTCATAAAAAGGGGCGAAGATCCAGAGATCATCAGCAATGGTGTTACACTTGAATACAGGCTCCTCGAAAATACAACATGCCAGGGCTCAAACTTCTGGGATTATGTCTTTGATCTTTTTGGGAAAGATATTCCATTTTGTACCGGACTTACAGGTAATAGCCTACAAGGTCAAATGGAGCTTCGAGGAGACAGATTCTTTGCAGAGGGTATTCCTGTTACACCCTTTAACGACGATGGCAGCTTCAACCCTTACCCCCTTGCAGAGGTTGTGGCAAAAGACGCTGCTACAGGACAGGTTCTAGCATCTACTCAGACAGTCATTCCTATCTCTTACGAAATGAATTGCCAAAAATGTCATGGTGGAACAGGCGGTTCAGACACTATGACTACTATCCTCAAACTACATGATCAAAAAGAAGGGACAAGCCTTGCCACAAACACCCCTGTACTTTGTCAGGACTGCCATGCAGACCCTGCCCTTAACGCCAAAGGAGTAAGTGGCATACCAAACTTGTCATTGGCTACTCACGGCAAACACGCAGGAGTCAGTCCACAACCCACCTGTTACGACTGTCACCCTGGCCCACAGACCCAGTGCCTGAGGACAGACATTGAAGGCATGCAGACCTGTGAAAACTGCCATGGGACCCTCGAACAAATGGCCCAAGGTCTCAGAAACGGTAGGACTCCATGGCTTGAAGAGCCAAAATGTAGTCAATGTCACCAAGGTTCTGAGATTGATACAGGTAATGAGCTTTACAGAAATGCCAAGGGCCATCACGGCGTATACTGCGAGACCTGTCACTATGAGCCACATGCATGGTGGCCATCAAAACTCGATCGCGACAACCAGCAGGCCATAACCCTCCAGGGCGGCACAGGACCTCTCGGGAGTGTGAGCTGTCTTGCATGTCATACATCAGTACCTGATGGAGACGAGGGCCCCCACGGATTAGGCGCAAATGGTTCAAAAACATCAGAGTCTGATCACGGGGAGAAGAAGGCAAAAATAGGTGATGATGACGACTAATTGGCCATAGCCCTACAGCCTCTTCACAAAACGCCAAAAACAAAAGGCCAATTTAAAATTGGCCTTTTGTTCACTCTTTAGATCAAATAGAGACTGTACGCTATGAGATCTTTCTACCTGTTAGTCTCTCTATCTGAGACAGTTTCTTTCTATCCTGCGGACCAACAAAAGATATGGCGGTTCCTTTAGAACCAGCCCTCCCTGTGCGACCGATCCTGTGTATATAATCTTCTGCTACCATTGGAAGATCAAAGTTTATTACGTGACTTATATCAAGTATATCAAGGCCCCTGGCAGCCACATCAGTGGCCACCATGAGCTTGATTCTACCCCTTCTCAGAGAATCAATTGCCCTCCTTCTGGCAGGCTGACTCATGTCGCCGTGTAGTGAACCAGTCCGATATCCGAGGGAATTGAGTCTTTCGGCCAGGCTCTTAGCGCTCCTTTTTGTAGCCGTAAAAATGAGCACCTTTTTTAGGTCCTCGGATTTTAATATGCGTGTTAGCATATCTGTCTTTTCCCCAACATTGTGTGCATGAAACACCTTTTGTTTGATTGAGGTATGTATTTCGCTGTTGGACGTCAAAGTTATTCTAATCGGCTCTTTTAGGATATTTCTGATTACCTTGTCCACACTCCCTTGAAGAGTGGCAGAAAAGAGTAGTTTTTGAGCCTTGTCTGGGAGTTTAGAAGATATAGTCATCACTTCATCTAAAAATCCCATTGAAAGCAACCGATCTGCCTCATCCATTACAAATATGGACACATCGCTCAGATCTACTTTCCTCTGTTTTAGTAGATCAATCAATCTTCCAGGAGTAGCCACTATAATGTCCACTCCTCTTTGTAATTTCTTTATCTGAGGTCCATAGGCCTCTCCACCCACAACCGTCACCACTGAAGGTGAGATAAATTTTCCGAATTTCTCGATCTCTGCAGCAATCTGCATGGCAAGCTCCCTAGTTGGAGCCAAAATTAGCGCCCTAGCCTTTCCTGCTCTGACTTTTTTGTCTGATGACTGTATTCTTTGAAGCATAGGCAACACAAAGGAAGCGGTCTTTCCACTTCCTGTCCGGGCTGATGCAGCTATGTCTTTGCCAAGTAGTGCATGAGGTATCACTGCCTCTTGAACCGGCATAGGTGCTTCAAATCCGCATGCTTTAGTTGCACGCACAAGTTCACGGCTTAGTCCCATTTTTTCAAACGACATAAAATTCTCCTTATTTTTAGATAAAAATCTATATTTTTTGAAAGGGGACTTAATCTTGAGATGTTCCCTTTCTGACCCCAATTTTCCTAAAAATTCAGGCCAGATAGGGTAAACCTATAGGGGTGAACTCTCAGAAAATTTGAAGGTGAGTCATATTAACCTAAAAATAATATTTTACTACCTTTTTCTTTGTATGTCTCAATTAGATGAGTCACATTTTATCCTATGGCCAATAGTCCAGACAATGGACCTTTTTTATTTTTCTGTGCATGGTACTCTTTTACTTATTTTATGAATCTTTAAAGTCTAAAATACTATCTTTTACTTTAGGCGGGATTTTAATATGATTACACGGTCTTTTTTTTTAACTTTGTTCCTGAATGTCTTTTTCCTTTTTATTTCTTCCGGTGCCAAGGCAGAAGCCCCTAACTCGTATCATCAATATTTTAGGGAGGAGATAAATTCTCTCTCCACAATTGATTTTAGAATTGAAAAAGGCTGGGCCAAATTTGATCTCATTGGAGGATTTGCAGACGGGAAATATAAATTAAAGACATGGAAAATAAGGCCATTTGGCCAAAACGTGTATGTGCTTTACTTGGTTTTTCAGAAAAAAAGTGGATCATTTTTAAAATACAATCAAGAAGTGAAAATACCATTTTTCTATCAAAAAAGAGATCGTTTAGTTTTTGCCACCCCAAAAGGGAAAAAAACATTTAACCTGAAAGAACTGGAAATTCTCGAAGCGATAAAAACTCAAAATGGATACAAAATAATTCATAAGAGTCAAAGATTAGAAGTTAAATTGCCCGTTACTAATGGAAAGGTATATCTTACTTTTATTTTTCCCTGATTTTTTGTACCTGACAAGGCAAACTCATTAAAAAATCCCTTTCTAAGACATTTGAGCTGCATAATTTTATCCGAAAATACCCGTTGGGATAATTCGCCTAATATAACAGGTAGAAGGCAGAAGGTAGAAGGAAGAAGCAAGCACTGCCTGTACTAAAGCCAGAGGCTGGAGGGCGAAGTTGTCATAAAAAGTTCAAGGTTCAAAGTTCTCTTCCTTCAACTCAACACTCAAAACTCAACACTCAACACTTCTAAAGTCCTTTTCCTTCAACTCAAAACTCAACACTCAAAACTCAACACTTTTAAAACTGCTCAAAACTCAACACTTTTATACGGGAATGACGAATTCGTTTGTCATGAAAGCTTGGGTCAATGGCTACCATTGGATTTTAATGAATTGATCCATTTTTCAATCTCGACTATAAAGAAAGACATGATACCCACTGCGAATATCCTGGCCCACGATTCAATAGAAATAGGTTGGCTTTGAAAAACCAAATTCATGGGGCCAAAATATGTATAAACAAGCTGAAGCAGCAACATTGCCGTGGTTCCTCCAAAGACCCACGGGTTTGAGAAAAATCCAAGGTGAAAGACAGATTTCGTCAATGAACGGCAGTTGAAAAGATAGCATAACTCTACCATTACAAATACGTTAACTGCCACTGTCCGTGCCTGGGCAAGAGATGAGCCGTGGGTCAGTTCCCATTTAAATAGTCCAAAAGCCACAATAAGTAGCAATCCTCCAACCAGTAATATTCGCGTCGCAAGGGACCTTGTGAGAATAGGGATTCTGGGATCGCGCGGAGGTCTTCTCATAATATCAAGTTCTTTTGGTTCAAAGGCTAGCATCAGTCCCAAAAAACCAGCAGTAGTCATGTTTATCCAAAGAATCTGGACAGGTAGTATTGGCAATGTCACGCCGAGCAAAATCGCCGCCAGTATAACCAGGCCTTCTCCGATATTGGTTGGAAGGGTCCAGACAATAAATTTCGTTAGATTGTCAAACACTCCCCTTCCCTCTTCAACGGCTGCTACTATTGACTTAAAGTTGTCGTCAGTAAGTACCATATCTGCAGCTTCCTTAGAGACCTCAGTTCCTGTAATACCCATGGCGATTCCAATATCGGCCCTCTTTAGGGCGGGAGCATCATTTACTCCATCTCCAGTCATGGCAACAACATTTCCTTTTGACTGTAAGGCCTCGACTAACCTTAACTTTTGTTCAGGGGCAACCCTTGCAAACACCACTGTCTTATCTACCTGGTCAGACAGTTCTTTATTCGTCATTGTCTCAAGGTCCTTGCCTGTTAAGACCTTTGTTGCAATCTCATCACTTACTCCTGGGTCATAGAGCCCTAATTTCCTGGCTATAGCCGTGGCAGTGGCTGCATGGTCGCCAGTTATCATTTTCACCTTAATACCTGCGGCCTTGCAGTGATTCACTGCCTCTATTGCCTCAACCCGAGGCGGGTCCAGCATGGCCACAAGCCCCAAAAAAATGAGTCCTGAGCTGACATCCTCATGGGTGATGCTCGATAAATTTCCAGGCATCTCCTTTATGGCAAAGGCAAGCACCCTAAGCCCCTGCTCTGCCATTAAATGGACCCTTTTGGCAATGTCGTCTTTTTTGAGCTCGCTAAACTCCCCATTTGCACTGAGCTGAACACTGCACCTGTGGGTAATGGCCTCTACTGATCCCTTGACAAAGACCAGTCGTTTTTCCCTGTCATAGGTATCATGGAGAGTTGCCATGTACTGAAATTCAGATTCAAATGGTATAGTATCAAGACGAGGGTAAAATCTCTTTATTTGTTCAAGGTCCAATCCACCCTTGATGGCAGCAACAAGTAGTGCGCCTTCAGTGGGATCTCCCTGGACCTCCCAGTTTTCGCCGTCATTTTTAAGCACACTGTCATTACACAATGCCCCTGCCAAAAGGCATAATTTGAGCTCAGGATAGTTGTCCAGCTCAATTTTCTCTCCTTCCTTTAAAATCTTGCCTGAAAACGGATTATACCCAGAGCCAGACACCTCATACCAAACTCCACCTGCCAGAATTTCCTGGACTGTCATCTGGTTTTGGGTAAGAGTGCCGGTCTTGTCAGAACAAATAACCGTAGTTGATCCCAGGGTCTCAACTGCTGGAAGTTTACGAATAATGGCCCGTCTTTTGGCCATTCTAGAGACTCCAATGGCAAGAGTTATGGTAACAGCAGCTGGCAATCCTTCAGGAATGGCACCAACAGCCAATGCTACAGCTGCCATAAACATATCTAAGAACGGTTTGCCTCGTAGCATACCTACCGCCACCACCATTGCGGCAAGGCCCAAGATTACATAGAGAAGTATCTTACTAAACTCACTAATCTTTCGAGTAAGAGGTGTCTCCAACTCTTCTGCAGTGCTTATAAGCTCGGAGATACGCCCCACCTCAGTGTGATCTCCTGTTGCAGTCACAACCCCTAGTCCGCGCCCGTAGGTGACAAGCGTGGTTGCATAGGCCATGTTTTTCCTATCAGCCAACAATGTGTCTGCTGGTACTGGGTCTGCGCTCTTTTCAACTGACAATGATTCCCCTGTTAAGGCCGATTCATCAATCCTAAGATCACGAACCCCATACAGTCTGATATCAGCTGGCACCTTATCGCCACTCGACAGCAATACCACATCACCTGGCACCACCTCAGTTGATGGAACCTCTTTTTTTTGCCCGTCTCTTATAACCATTGCCCTTGTAGTCATGGTCTTGGCCAGGGCCGAAAGGGCACTCACGGCCTTTGCTTCCTGTAAATAACCTATAATTGCATTGACCAATACCACTCCAAAGATGACCCCTGAATCCACCCATTCCCTGAGCAACGCCGTTACAATACTAGAGATTAGTAGAATATAGATAAGTGGCTGATTAAATTGAAGTAAAAAGCGCATCAATGGTCCCCTTCCCTTTTTCTTGGTAATCACATTGGGACCAAAGGATTCGAGGCGTCTTTTGACTTCTTCTGTAGTTAATCCCTTGTCTGGATCTGTCTCAAGGAGATCAACTACCTGCTCTGCTGAAAGACTATGCCATTTATATCCCGTTAGGCGTGTCACATAATTTCCCTGTATTTTTATCCTAAATTATGCAATTGGCGATTTTGCCCAAGATTCGAGGCGCGAGGGGCGAAGACGTACTTAGGTACTTCGAGCCCCGAGCAACAAAGAAGATTGGGCAAAATCGCCAATCCCAAAGGGCTGCGAAAGGAGGCAAAAACAGCATGAATATTGCCTCACCAAAAAGGTGAATATTCAGTAATAGGTTACAATAAGGCAATTGTTTGATGTAAAAAAGAAAAAACATTTTTGCCCTTTTTCGCAGTGCATAATTTGGGTTTATAATCTTTTTTAATTATAATTAGTCAAGCAATCCAGTCTATAAATTTGCTTTATAAATATTATGAGTTCTCTTGATTTAGTTTACGATTAATTTAATTTTATAAAAACATTTAAACAGTTAAAAGAAATAGTTAACTATTTCTTTTATTGTTAGTCTAATATCCCTTACAACAATTGTATATATCTATTTTAAATTAGGAACTGTTTTTGCGCTGGGAATCATCCAATAGGTCCACAAATATGGATTTTTTATGGGAGCCTTTCCAGTTTGCCCCAATTTCTAGTTGTCTTGCTCCATGTTTCAAAGTAAAAAAGCCTTATGAAATACCTTCCGACTGTACAAGAGTGTTTTGAACTCTTAGAAAAAAATCAGGTTCCCAAACACATAATTGCCCACTCCACAATGGTTGCCAATGTTGGGTATTCTATTTTTATGGCATTAAAGAAAATCAAGGACCTCGACCTCAAAAAAGACTTGGTCCTTGTCTCTTGCCTTTTACACGACATAAAAAAAATGGAATGCATAGAACTGGACTGTGATCACGCAATTGAGGCCTTCAAGTATTTAAAGGGTCTGGGGCTTTCCGAGGTTGCTCACATAGTAAGACAACACTATAGATTGGACCCTGAAAACAGGGATTTTTCCGTAATCAAGGAGGTTCACATCTGTTATTATGCAGACAATCGCGTCAAGCACGCAGATGTGGTTTCAGTTGACGAGAGATTTCGAGATCTCATTGAACGATATGGAACAGATGAAAAAACAATCAGTTTTCTTAAAAAAAGGCTACTTGAAACAAGGGAGCTAGAACGTAAAATTTTTAGCCAATTGGACTTCTCGCCAGGTGCCCTGATTGAGCACTTGTGGGATGTAAGACGACTTTGCGAGAGTTGAAAATCACAAAATGGAGGGAAAAATGGGAAATAAAATCCAGTTTCTTGGTCATTCAGCGTTCTTGATCCAGACCAGCGGTGAAAAATCTATCCTAATAGATCCTTGGCTTGATAATCCCCAGGCACCAAAAGATGTTGACATCCCAACTCCAGACCTCCTCCTAATCACCCACGCCCATGGTGACCACCTTGGGAATGCGGTAAATTTGGGCTCGTCTTCCAAGACAGAGGTGATCGCCATCCATGAGATTCAGCAATATCTACTCACAAAGGGTGTACCCAATGTTACTGGCATGAACATTGGGGGGACATATTCAACAAAAGGAATTTCCATCACAATGGTGCAGGCCATTCACAGTTCCAGTTTCCAAGAGGGAAATGAAATTATTTACGGCGGAGACGCAGCAGGCTTCGTTATAAGGCTTGAAGACGGCACTTCAATATATCATGCTGGAGATACAGGCCTTTTTGGAGATATGGCCCTTATTGGTGAGCTATACTCACCTCAAATAGCCATTCTTCCCATTGGAAACCACTACGTCATGGGGCCCAACGAGGCTGCCTACGCCGTAAAACTCATTAAGCCCAAGGCCGTGATCCCAATGCACTATGGCTCGTTTCCGGTCTTGACTGGAACCGTGGAGGAATTTGAAGAGGCCATTAAAAAACTGGGTCAAGAAGTGGAGGTCGTGGGACTTGCACCTGGCCAGATCTATGAACCCAGATTATGCACTTCAAATGCCTGAGAAAAGGATTTTTTCTAAATAATTCAATAGCTAGCTGCATCTTTTTTTAGCTGATGCCTTTACCCACAAGGTAAAGCTTTATCAGTCAGTCAAATCTCAGGCATTTGAAGCCGAAAGGGGCTCGCAATTTTGCCGATGTATCTTTGTTGTCGGGCACTTGAAGTAGCTAAGTACGTCTATATGCCCTCTGCCTCGCATCTTCGGCAAACTTGCGAGCCGCATGATCTGGGATGAATGCCCTTAAAAGCCCCCTGACAGAATTACCCAAATAGACAGGGAAATTTTTGAGATCGTGGAGGGTAAGGCGCCCTACTCTTGCCCTCCCCTCCTCAATAAGTTTCCCTCTAAGGATACCTGCAAGGAGTCCTGCACTTATGGGAGGAGTGATTAGGCTATCGTCTTTTTCCACAAACACATTTGTTACGGCACCCTCGGTCACCTCTCCGCTTTCATTTATAAAAATGCAGTCCCAGAACCCTCTTTCTCTGGCTCTTTTCAGTTCCCGGTCGTAAAGATCCCTCTTTGTGGTCTTGTGATACAAAAAGCGATTTTTAGGATCAATCCTTACATCTGAAATGCAGACCCTTATCTGGTCCAATTGGTGCTCCAGTGGTCTCGTGGAAAACCGTATTTCACCAGTCCTCTTGAGTTCGCACTTTAATATCAAAGAGTTAGAGATGGGTAGGATACTTTGAATCTCTCCTTCAATTCTTTTTAAAATCTCTTGTCTATCAAAGGGGAATCCAAAATAAAATGCGCTATTTTCCATACGATCCAGGTGCTCCTTTAAAAGAAAAATGGATCCATCCTGGTCGAGCCTCATGGTCTCAAATATGGAAAAGTCTTCAAAGGAGTTCTTTAAAAAGGCCATCTTTAGCAGTGTCTCATCGTATTCGCCCTCAGGGTCTGAATCCATAGTTACCCCGCTACCGATTCCAATCTCTCCAATATTTTTTTGTAGAGTCAGGGTACGAATTGCTACGTTGAACACAGCCTTGGGCCCAGGTCCCATAAATCCGATTGCGCCACAATATACACCTCTGGGACTCTTTTCGAGCTCACCTATTATCTCCATAGTCCTGATCTTTGGGGCCCCTGTAACAGAACCACACGGAAAAATCGCCTTAAAGATGTCCAAAAGACCTGCTTTTTTATCGAGATTTCCCATTACAGTAGAGGTCATCTGAAAAAGCGTATCGTATCTTTCAACCTCAAATAGCTTGGGGACGCTCACACTTCCTATTTCACACACCCTTCCAATGTCATTCCTGAGTAGATCCACGATCATCACATTCTCAGCCCTGTTTTTTTCATCGTTCATGAGCCAAGAGGCAAGATCATCATCTTCCTCTAGGGTCATCCCCCTTCTCACAGTACCCTTCATTGGCTTAGAAGAAATTTTTCCGTCCTCAATCCTGAAAAAAAGCTCTGGGCTAAGGGTAAGTATCCAAAGATCCTTCCATCTTATAACTCCCCCATAGGGGACAGGCTGTTTTACTCTGAGATTCTCATAGAGATCAATGGGATCACCTGAATACGAAAATCTTCCTCTTACTGTGTAGTTGACCTGATAGGTATCCCCGGAACGAATGAATTCCTTAATCTTGGTTATTGATTCCACATATTCGCCGAGGGCGGTATCAATCTCTAAGCTACTGATCTCATCCTTCAAATCCTTAACACTGGAGACACTCCATGGCCCTTTTTCAGAGTGCTCAAATACCTTTGGCTGCTTAAAGACCCCAAGCCACGCAAGTGGATAACGAAGGGATTTCTTAGGGAAAAATCTCTTTAACTTATCTTCCAATAGGTAGCCAAGCTCGTAAGAAAACCAACCGGCCAGATAGAGTCCATTTTCTATAAAATCTTGGGCTGATTGAAAAAAATCTTGTATATCGTCCTCGGTCTCTATGATGAGTTCCTCAATGGGGTTCTCAAAGAGGTAGCTCTTAAAATCTATCCCTCGCACAAGACCAGTTTCTAGGAGTACGAATGGCCTGTCACCTTGGGCCAAGGTCCTGAGCGTATCTGAAAAGTCATATGGAAGTGCCCTTCCTGTTATGTATTTCATTTTCTCGCTCTCAAAGGATTCCACCTTGAAATTATCGGCATTTTTTGGTTTTCTTTACGCATGAGACAGTATTTAATTGATGACCTAAAAAAAGAAGAAGTCGATAAGATAAAACGTATCCTCAAAGACAGGCTTGAGCAAGGGGGAACAGAAAATATCTTTTGGCTAAACCTTCCAGAAGACCTTCTTAGCTCCACACAATTTGAACACAAGGCCTGTCAGCCATTTTCATTTGCCATTGAAGTGGGTGATTCTTGGGTCAAATTTGAGGAGCTTGTGCGTTCGCGGACGAATCTCCACTGTGGCTGTATCTCCTACGCAACTTGGAATCAGAGACTTTTTATGTTTCGCTTTATTGACTCCCTGTTATCAGAATTATCTTAGGAGAGGAAAATCATGTCTTTTGTCGCCCTGGACTGTGAAGGCCCAATCACGTTAAACGACAATGCCTTTGAGCTTGCAAAAGAGTTTATTCCAAACGGAGACAGTTTTTTTTCCAACGTAAGCAAATATGATGACTTCTTGGCAGACGTGTTGAAAAGGCCTGGCTACAAGGCAGGAGACACTCTAAAGCTCATCTTGCCTTTTTTTAAGGCCTATGAGATCACCAACGAACACATGAAGAACTTTTCTGAAAAGACCCTTGCTTTTGTCCCTGATGCATCTGATATGCTAAGAGAATTAAACTCAATGGTGCCTTCGTTTATCATCAGCACCAGCTATAAACCTTATTTAGAGGCGCTTTCCAATGAAACGGGGTTTCCATTGGAACATATTTACTGTACAGAAGTCGACATTGACGCTTACGACATATCTGAAAATGATGCAAAAAACCTCCGGGACATGGCCCAAGAGATAGCAAATATGCCACAGCTCACCTGGCCAGACGATGCTAAAAGGGCTGATGACCTTGGTAAAGAAGACCAGGCCATATTTCGACGCCTTGAGGAAATATTTTGGGCCCATATCCCAAGTATGGAAATAGGCAAAATATTTAAGGACGTTAACCCTATTGGCGGGCCTGAAAAAGCTTCAGGGGTGGAAGATGCCTCAAGAAGGACTCAGACTTCAATTCAAGATTCACTCTATGGTGGAGACAGTATTACGGATGTAGAGGCATTTAGGCTTGTAAGGGAACACAACGGAATCACCATATCCTTCAACGGAAATTCCTATGCAGTAAAAGCAGCAGAGTTTGCCCTCATATCGCCTTCATCACTGGCCCTACATGCCATCATTAAGGCCTTTGTCAAACAGGGCGCTGATTCCGTAAGGTCGGCCTTTCACGAGGCAAAGGATGGGCTTAGCGGCACTAACCTTTTAAATAGACTTGATGACCTTGGCCTGGAAAAAAACCTTTTGGATTTACTTGATAAATATAAAGATCAAATAAGCCTCTTTTACACCAGTCCTGAGAACCTCAACTCAATAATTAGCCAAAGTGAAAAGATGCGGAAGTTTGTTAGGGGGAACGATGTAGGGAATCTTGGGTAGATTCAAAGAAAATCTATACTTGAAAACCTACTTGATTTAGGCTAATAATCAATGTGTACATAACAGTCAGGGCGGTTAACTCAGCGGGAGAGTGCCACCTTCACACGGTGGAAGTCACTGGTTCGATCCCAGTACCGCCCACCACTCGATAATTCAAAGGAGTACTTTAAAGTACTCCTTTTTTTATTTCTAGATGAAGAGATTTTAGAGCACAGATAAATTCATTGGGAGTTTTCCCCCAATTTGTCCCAATTTCTATAGGAATGACCATCTGTGGCGTTGATGAAGGGTGAAGGGCTGTACTCCAAACGGAACATGGCCTCATTTTTCCGCCATTTTTCGCTTGGCCGACCTACACGGCATCCATGCCGTGAAGGTCGGTGAGTGCATCCATGCACTCACCCTCAGCCCCTACGGGGCTTCGGGCCTTTTTCGCTCCAAATGGCGGACTCGGCCAAACCGTTCCTTATTGGAGCACAGCCCTATTCCGCCTACACTAAATAAAGTCTTTGCTTGAGAAGCCTTATAATATACGGGTAACACCTGTATCTAGTACAAACCGAGAATGCTCCCAATTCAAGCTAATTGGCCTTTTATAATCCTTACTTAATAAATGCTTGTCCTGCGTAAAAAATTGTCCAGTGCCTTGGCAATCTACGAAGTGCCCTCTTTGCCCAGTCCATTAAAAATAGACTATCAACTACAAGCAGGTCATAGAAAAGTATTATATAGAAATTCCCGATACATTTCTCATCTTAAAATCATCTAACATCCTACTAGGGAGAAAAAATTAATAAGATAACATATTGACATTTAAAATATTATTAGCATAAGAAATTCAATTAAATCATATATTATATAGCTATGGAAATATTATATGACTTTTCAAAAAAGAAATATCTCTAAAAAAATATAAAAACACATAATTCTAACAAGCGCTGCAGGTAACTGCTTTTCCGATGCGTTCCATAGCGGAAACTGAATTTTGTAGTATACATAAAAAATATATGAGCTTTATCGTAAGAGACTAAACCTATGGCAACAGGACGTAGCGTTCAACTCAACAAACAAATCGGTGAGTATCTTGTTGCAAGTGAACTTGCCAGAAGGGGCTTGCTTGTTGCAACTTTTTCCGGCAACGTACCCGACTTCGACATTATAGCTGCCGATGCTAAGGGAAATTCAATTCCGATTCAAGTTAAAACAATCCGCAAGGGGTCGTGGCAACTGTCTGTGGACAAGTTTGTTGAAGTTCGATTCCAAGGCAAGAAACAGATACTTGGTTCCAAAATTGCCCCACGAGTCCCCAACCTTCTGTTTGTATTTGTCCTTGCTACTATATATGGAAAGGATCGCTTTTTTATTCTTGAATGGGACGAACTTCAAGATGTCGTTATATCCAGCTACAGCACATGGCTCGCTTCCAAGGATGGCGTGAGGCCCAGAAACTACAAATCGTTACATTGCGCTGTAACTCCTGAACAACTTGCTGTATTTGAAGATCAGTGGGAGAAGATTAGCGAAAGGCTCTAACAATTGTGTACCTTTAGGCGAAATATGTCATATGTCAACCCTCTCCTGAGAGGGATACAGAGTTTACAAAAATGTCTCTCTTTCAAGTCGGCAGCTGAGTTGGTTCCAAACTAGCAATGATACTATGCTTCGGTCCTAAACCATAGGGATGGGATCGGTACTGCCATACTTTATCGGCCAGTTAGAGAACTCCTTAATAGCTTGTCCTTGAATTCCGCAGCATAGAGCGTTATTCACTCATGCTGCCTTTTCAAGGCCTTAGTACTCATTTCTATTTATGTAATAATACGAGTTTTACAACTAATGTCCATGTCATCAAACAGGACAATCAAAATCGTTCTGAATATGATATGAACTTTATAATGAGTGTTTCTAAGAAAGACAATATATGGAGAGATTATTATGTGATCACAGTGCCTAAAGTGCCTTATTCAAAGATAGGTATCCGAGAAATAAATGCGGAGGACTATTCCGTTCTATCATCTAAGATCTTATCTGGGCTGTTAAAATAGGAATAGCCACCTAATGATATGAAGGGCGGTGAACCTCTCCGCCCTTCCACTACTCTCTATCCAATTCTTTATGGTTAAAATATTTTTTGAGATTATCCCAGAGTATAGACTTTTCTTGTGAAAACAATCATTCTATTTTTCTATCTTCAGAATTCATGATAGACTTTATAAGTGAAAATATTTACCCAAACTATGGAGGTGGCAAAATTATAAAAACAAATTTGATCCAATCTTATTTCTTTTTCATTCTGTTCTCATTCTTAACCATCTCAGGGGCTTTTGCTTTGCCAAATCCGGCTGCGGTATTTTGCAATGATCTTGGTGGAAAATATGAATTAAGCAGCGGAGATTGCTTGTTCACAGACGGTCTTAGCTGTGACGCATGGACTCTCTTTAACGAAAGACAATGTGGGAATTCTCATGTATGCGCATCGAATGCTGACTGTTCGCAAGAACAATTTTGTTGGAAGAATAAGTGCTCTTCAAAAGGGCTTTGTAGGCCCAAACCCCAGATGTGCATACAACTATATGATCCAGTATATGGCTGTGACGGCAGGACCTACTCAAATGCATGCATGGCAAACTCAAACGGTGTCAATGTGGCCTATCCTGGTGAATGTGGCAAAGAAAACTCTATCATTCTTAATCTTCAGCTTTACGGAAATACTGTAATGGCACAGTGGAGTGCAAACTTTAAGCCTGAAAAATATGTACTCTTCTACGCCCCATATCCCCAAATGGATCCAATCGCATCTGTTGATCTGGGGAAAACAACGTCTTTAGAAGCGACTCTACCCAAACAAAGCCAATATTTTATTGCAATTGGAGCAAAAGACTCAAAAGGCGGATATGTATACTCCAATATCGAATACTTCAGAATCGCCGACATAAAAGCACTTTCACCAGGCACTTCCTGGCAGTGGCAGCTCACAGGCCCAATTGACACCACTATTGATGCAAGGATGTTTGACATTGATCTTTTTAATACGCCAGTCGAAACTATTTCTGAACTACACAAAAAAGGACGGATAGTTATCTGCTATTTTAGCGCTGGGACCTATGAAAACTGGCGGCCTGATGCTGACCTATTTCCAAAATCTCTGTTGGAAAAAAATCTTGAAGACAGGCCTGATGAAAAGTGGCTCGACATAAGAAAATTGGATACCCTTGCCCCAATAATAAAGGCCCGTCTGGATCTTGCCGTATCAAAAGGATGCGATGGAGTGGAACCTGATAATGTAGATGCCTATTTAAATGACAGCGGATTCCCAATAACTTACGATGATCAACTCCATTACAACATCTGGCTTTCCTCAGAAGCCCATAAACGTGGGCTTTCCATAGGGCTTAAAAACGATCTAGAGCAGGTAAAAGACCTGGAGCCTTTTTTCGATTGGGCATTGAATGAAGAGTGTTTCTCTCATGGAGAATGCGAACTTCTTTTGCCTTTTATTGAACATGGAAAGGCCGTTTTTGGAGTAGAATACATCCTTCAACCAGAACAATTTTGTACCCTGGCTAACTCATTTGGCTTTGACTTTTTGAAAAAACACCAGGACCTGGACGCCTGGCGTATTCCTTGTGGCACCTTGAAACGTGTCCGATACTAACGAACTCTCTTAGAAGTTCAGGGTCTCTCATAAAACTCTCTCCGATCAAGGCCCCGTGTACCCCATGCTCAATCAGCCGCTTGAATGCCTCTGTCGATCCTATGCCGCTCTCACTTACAACTATGGTATCTGAAGGAAGAGCTTCCATTACCCTAAATGTAGTATCAAGGGAAACTGAAAAGTCCCTGAGATCTCTATTATTAATACCAATTATCCTTGCCCCTGCCTTGAGCGCCTGCTCTGCCTCCCGCTCGTCGTGTACCTCTACAAGGGCATCCATGCCTAGCTCTTCCACATGGTGAAGCAACTCTTTTAAAAGTGATATTTCCAGACACGCAACGATCAAAAGTATTGCATCTGCTCCAAGGGCATTGGATTCCTCTACCTGGATATGATCGATTATAAAGTCCTTTCTAAGACATGGGATGCTTACATTTGCCTTTATGGTGCTCAAGTATTCTTTTCTTCCCTGAAAGAACCTTTCATCAGTTAGGACTGAGATGGCCCTTGCCCCTGATTCTTCGTAATATTTTGCTATGTCAAGGGGACGGAAGTCTTCTCGAATTACGCCCTTTGACGGCGAGGCCTTTTTTACCTCTGCTATAATCCCAGGGTGTGGGGGATTTTTTAATGCGTCGAAAAAACTCAATCGCTCAAAAGAGCCGTCAAAAACTTCCTCTATGCCCTTTTTCTTAAGGGCCTGGATCTCCTCTTTTTTATGCTGAATGATTGTATCTAAGATATGCATCTAAAACCTTCAATGCCTTTCCTGAATCGATAATCTCCTTTGAGAGCTCTACGCCCTCTTTTAGATCCTTGGCCTTGCCTGAAATGACAAAGGCTGCCCCTGCATTGAGGAGTACTACGTCCCTTTTAGGGCCCTTTTCCCTTCCAGAAAGAATTTCCCTCAAAATCTCGGCATTTTCCTGTGCATCGCCTCCAACAAGGGTCTCAATACCTGCCCTCGCTAAGCCCACATCCTCTGGAACGACTTCGAATTCTTCAATCTTTTCGCCGTCCCACTGAGCCACAGTAGTTGGTCCGGAAAGGCTCATTTCATCAAGTCCGCCATGGCCGTGAACCACCCAAGCACATTTGGCCCCCAACATTCCCAGCACCTCACAGAGAACAGGACACAATTCCTTTGAAAAGACCCCCATTAGTTGCACAGTGGCTCCTGCAGGATTTGTTAACGGCCCTAGAACATTAAAGATTGTCCTTATCCCCAATTCTCTCCTTGGGCCTGCAGCATATCGCATGGCAGGATGAAGATTTGGGGCGAATAAAAATCCTATGCCTACGTCTTCTATCTCCCTTGCAACATCTTCAGGAGTCAAATTCAAATCCTTGCCAAGGGCCTCAAGGCAATCTGCGCTTCCGGATTTGCTGGTTATGGACCTATTGCCATGCTTTGCAACCTTCACCCCACCACCTGCCACCACAAAGGCCACAGTGGTTGATATGTTGAATGTGGAAGATCCATCCCCCCCTGTGCCGCATGTATCCATGACGGGTTCGCTCCCCTCAATTCTCACAGGGATCTTGGTGGCAAGCCTCCTCATTACCCTTGCAGCCCCCAAGATCTCCTTTGGGGTCTCGCCCTTAATTCTAAGCCCCATGAGGAGCGCACCTATCTGGGCCTGGGTAGCCCTTCCCTCCATGATCTCAAGGAATGCCTTTTCTGACTCGGTTTCACTGAGGTCCTGGCCCTCTACCAACTTATCAATGCAAAGTCGAATGACATCCTCCATTGCTAGGTCCTCTAAATTAGGTTCAAAGTTCCTTCAACTCAAAACTCAACACTCAAAACTCAAAACTTCTAAAAGCTCCTCTGCTCCATGAAATTTTTCAGTAGCTTCCCGCCTTCTGGAGTCATTATGGATTCTGGGTGAAACTGTACACCTTCTACCAAAAGTTCCTTATGCCTAATTCCCATAAGCTCATCTCGCTCACTTCTTGCCGTAACATAGAGACATTCTGGAAGGGTGCTTTCATCCACCAGAAGCGAGTGATAACGCATGGCCTCAAATGGATTGGTAAGTCCACTGAATACACCCCTTCCATCATGTGTGATCATGGAGGTCTTACCATGCATGAGTCTGTCTGCTCGAACCACCTTACCTCCAAAGGCCACTCCAATAGACTGGTGGCCGAGACACACACCCAGAATGGGAATTGAACCTGCAAATTCCCTTATTGCCTCCACAGAGATCCCTGCCTCATTGGGTGTACAAGGCCCTGGGGAAATGAGTAGATGGCTGGGAGCAATTTCTTTTATCTCTTGAATGGTAATCTCATCGTTTCTCTTTACCATGAGATCATAGCCCATTCCCCCAATGACCTGGACAAGGTTATAGGTAAAAGAATCATAGTTATCTATAATCAGTAACATGGCCTTGACTTCTTCCTTAATCCACTGCCTTTCTAATGGGATACGTCGCTACTTTGACACCTGTCTTTACCACCTCGCCAGCAACTTCGACAGGTGTGGTCACTAGGGCGCAAGAGGTCAACATACATGCACTTGCACCCAATACGGCCAATACAATAAATATTTTTTTTATGCTACAATTCATAACCCGTCTTTTCCACTGCCCGCATCAGGGCCTTTGCCTTATTGATGGTCTCCTGCCATTCCTTCTCAGGATCGGAGTCTGCCACAATGCCAGCCCCGGCCTGAAGGTATAGCATATCCTTCTTTTGAAACAATGTCCTAATGGTTATGGCAAGGTCCATGTTCCCGCCAAAACCAAAATATCCCACTGCACCTGCATATGGGCCACGCCGTACTCCCTCAAGTTCCTCAATGATCTCCATGGCTCTTATCTTCGGCGCACCTGATACAGTGCCTGCTGGGAAACACGCCGTAAGGCAATCGAACATATCTTTCCCTTTTTCAAGCTGGCCTACTACCCCTGACACCAGGTGCATTACGTGGGAATAGCGTTCCACTGTGAGAAGATCCTTTACCTTGACTGTCCCCATCTTGGAGACCCTTCCGATATCATTTCTTCCGAGATCAACGAGCATAAGGTGTTCTGCACGCTCTTTTGGATCTTTTAACAGGTCTTGCTCCAATTTCTTGTCTTCTTCTTCTGTCCTTCCCCTTGGTCTCGTGCCTGCAATAGGACGTACATAGACCTCATTGCCTGTGAGTCTCACCAGGATCTCCGGCGATGATCCTATAAGGACCTCATCGCCGAGGGTGAGGTAAAAGAGGTATGGAGAAGGATTAATACGCCTTAATGTCCTGTAGATATGGAAGGGATCAATAGAATTTTTTCCGGAAAATCTCTGGGAAAGTACTATTTGAATGCAATCACCTGCGCGGATATAATCCTTTGCCCTCCGTACGATCTCCTCAAATCGTTCCTTTTCCATCTCAGGCTTTAGTTCCACCCTTGAAGGGGTAGCCATACTGATGGCTGGGTAATCGATACCGCGCCTGATTCGTCTCTCCACGCCTTCAATGGTTCTGATTGCCTGTTTATATGTCTCCTCAAGATCATCACCATCTTCAAGGAAACAATTGTATATGATCTTTAGCTGAAGCTTTAAATTGTCATGTACAAGGAGAATCTCCGGAAACATCAGGTGGATGTCGTGAAATCCTGCCGTGTCGGGAAGTTGATCGGGTATCCTCTTTTCAATGAGTTTAATTATATCATAGGCAAGATACCCAACTGCTCCTCCGAAAAAACGAGGAAGGTCCTCATAAGTCTTGGCCTTAAAGCCCCCGAATAGCTCCTGGAGGACCTTTAGTGGATTTACGTCAGTTATGGCCTCCGTCTTTCCTCGCCTTTCAATCCAGAGGTCTCTTCCCTTTGCCCTAAAAATCATATAGGGTCTCAATCCTATAAGGCTGTATCGGCCAAACTTTTCTCCACCTTCCAGGCTTTCGAGCAGAAAAGAGTAATCACCTCCGTCCACCTTTGAGAACAGTGATACCGGAGTGTCAAAATCCACATCTATGGTCTTCAAGACTGGTATAACGTTTGATTCCTTAGCGGCATCCAGAAAGCCTTTATAGTCAGGTACTATCATCTTTTAACCACTCACAGAATTTAGAGCAGCAAGCCTCCTATAACTTACTGTCTCTGTAAGACCTTGTTGGGTCTTATCCATCACTTACACATTTCCTTAAGTCTATCCATAAGTTTATAAAGGTTATGTCGAAGCCCTTCAAGCCTTTGCTTTGCCTTTTCTAAAATAACCTCTTTCTTTTGCACAAACGGCCCCTCATCTTCCATGTCTTCGGGGCTTCCTTCCATTATCTGTTTTAGGCTATCTTCAGTAGTCTCCAGGTGAAACTGTAGTCCGAGTACTTTTTCTCCGTAGAGGAAGGCCTGATTTGCACAACCTTCACTTGAGGCAATGTGAATTGCCCCTTCTGGGATAGAAAAGGTATCTCCATGCCAGTGAAGCGCTTCAAAAGTAGCATCGATTCCTTTAAAAATCGGATGATCCCAGGCAAGCGGCGTAAGCGAGACAGGGAACCAGCCCACCTCTTTATATTTATTTTTCCTCACCACACCTCCTAATGCTTCACTCATAAGTTGTGCCCCAAGGCATATGCCGAGAACACATTTATCCTTTGCCATAACATCCTTCAAAAACTGTTTTTCTTCATTGAGCCACGGATAGTCATCAATGTCACATACCCCCATGGGTCCTCCCATGACAACCAGAATATCGAAAGAATCTGGTGCCGGGAGGGATTCTTTGGCATATAATCTTGTGTGGGACACTTCTAGGCCCCTGTCTTGGGCCCAATCCAAAATAGAGCCGGGTCCCTCAAAAGGGACATGCTGTAGATAATGCAATTTCATGATTTATTTAGTCCCCCTTTTCCAAGCTGACGAAAGAGTTCTCTTTCTCCAAGTGCCTTTCTTTCAAGATAACACTTCCTTACAAGTTGCATATCTGCCAAGAAGTGGTCAAGCTCGTTCATGGTCAATGCCTGAGGCCCATCACATAGGGCCTGCTCCGGCCTTGGATGAAACTCTACTAAAAGCATATTTGCCCCAGAAATCACCCCCTGGGCAGCCGCATGGAAAATATCATAGATACCGTCAGGGGCCCTATCCTTTAGACCGACTGAATGGGTGGGATCAACACATACAGGCAGACGTGTAAGCCTTTTAACTACTGGAACATGCCCGAAGTCTATAAGATTCCTATGAGGTAGGCCCAACATTGACTTCACGCCACGAAGACAAAATACGATATTTCTGTTTCCCTCACTTGCTATGTATTCACAGGCATTGAGGCTCTCTTCAAGGGTAAGACCCATACCCCGTTTATAAAGAATAGGATAGGTACTCTGAGACCCTACAGCCTTTAGTAGTTCAAAATTCTGGGCGTTTCTTGTACCAATCTGGAGCATTACCCCTGTTGGGTTGCCAGTCTCTTGGAGTGCCTCATGGATTTCATCAATATGCTCCGGCCTCAGGACCTCCATTGCAATGATCTTGATATCATATTTGCCGGCGAGTTCAAATAACCATGGAAGACAGGCCTTTCCATGGCCTTGAAAATCGTAGGGGCTGGTCCTCGGTTTATAGGCCCCCATTCTTGCGGTCTGAATATTGTGCTGCTTGAGATGCCTAAAAATGATTTCTACGTGTTCAGGGGTATCAACAGCACAAAGGCCAAGAAATATGTGAAAGGCGTCTTGATTGAATTCAAGGCCCTGATAGACAAAACCCAGTTCTCCTAGCTGCCCTCCATGGCGACCAATCTGTCTGTATTTACTGGACACTCTGACTACTCTCTCGACGCCGGGCATCTTTTCAATAACTTCTGAGGGTATATCGTGGGTTGGACCAATTAGATAAATCTCAGTGACGACTCTACTTGTCCCCCTAACCCCTGAAATCTGCGTCTTTATATCAGGAAACTGTCTCAAATATCCCAATATATTTTGTATCTCTACCCCAGAGGGATCTATATCTGGTTTCAGTATAATTATCATCTCTTACACTCCATTGTTTTTGTCTATCTAACTTTTTTTAAAATGAGTAACACTCCTCTGTTAATTGGTAAAGCCCGACTTGACCTCATCTCCTTCCTATAAAAGAGACCCGAGTAAAATCGCCAATCCCTAAGGGCTGCAAAAGGGAGCAAAAAATACATGATCCCATATTATGCACTTCAAATCTATTCATAAAAAAGATTTGTTTATAGATAATTACAAAACATATACTAGTTATCAATAAAAAAACAAGACTTAAGCAAAAGAGACAACATAAATATTTTTTATAAATATCAAAATAAAATTTATCAAAATCTACAAAATTGTACTCAATAAAAAATCCTGGACTTTTGTATTTATTGCTGCTAAAAACCGATGAAACCAGTTTGCGATTGCTTTCACCTGTGTATTGCACGGGCTAGGCACTGGCAATATAATTCACATTAATCTTAATTCTTGAAAATCCAAAAAAGGAGGTGTTTCTTATGCCAAGAGTGCTAATTGTAGGCTGTGGTTCCTATATGAGGGATTCCTATGATTGCCCTTCTGATTGGAAGTGTCTTACGGCAGCAGCTGAAAAAAGGGGTGCCTTTAAGGATTATGATGACGAAGTCAAGGTAGTCGGTTTTTTGAGATGCTCATGTCCTGGTAGAGCCTTAATCAATAATGTTGGAGCCACGAAAAAACGCACGGATTTTGACGTCATACACCTAACTAATTGTATTACAAAGGCAGTTCCACTCTGTAAAAACCACAACCTAGAGGAACTCCCAAAACTCCTGGAGGAAAAAACCGGATTAAAAGTTGTAGTTGGTACCCACGATTTTGCTTAAACTGAATCGTGCTATTGTCAAATTTGCTGAAAGACCAATGCAAGGGGGCGAAGGCGTAGATAGAAAACGCCAGGTCCCCTGCACTATAACTAGTTGAGCAAAAAATCTTTAATATATTTGATATCAAATATTGAGATATATCTTTTGCTTTTATAATGCAAAATTCAGGTTTAAACCTTGACCATAGTTCTTCGATGAATAAAACGATTTCAAGATATTCCATACCAGCTCTACGTTTTAGATGTGGATTGGTGATCATTTCAGCCGAAAAACAGATCACCTTCCCACCTAAACCGCATTTACCTCATATTGTAAACTTTTTTGGGCCCATTCCCCCCTAAGAATCAAGGAAAGGAGGAGAAGGTAAGCTTTGAACTCTGACAAAATAAAATCAATATTTAATGATGATTTTTTAAAAGACCTCTTTCCACCCACAAGGGCAGATGAATTCTTTGATGCCTTATATGATGGGGCAGAAGAAGGGGCATTCGACATCAGTCTTGGCTTTAACGGGTTTGATCCCGGATCTTCAGTGATAAATTTAGAATTTAGACTTACAGAGAGGCCTGGAAAGTGTATGGCGTGTAGCCTTACCTATGGGCTGCCGCCAGTCTTTGAAAAACACCCAATAATAGACATAAAAGGCATGATAGAGAAGATCGAAAAGGCCTTACCAGACGGATTTTCAGTTAAAGACTGGAAGCTCGGCGCCACTACTCCAGTTGCTCCCAAAGTCAATGTAATTCCATTTTTAATAACTATTGAAAAAAAATAAAAAACAAGGAGGTCCTTTTTTATGAAGATTGCCGCCTTTGGAGATATCCACATGAATGTCGACGCCATTCACAATATTCCACTCAACGATTTTGACCTCGTGATCATAACAGGAGATCTTACAAACTTTGGAAACAAAGAGGATGCCCAAAAGGTAATCAGTGCCATTAAAAACAAAACTGACAACATCCTCGCTGTTCCTGGAAATTTAGATCATCCATCAGTCCTTGAATTCCTTGACGAAGAAGGCATAAGCGTACACGGAAAAGGGACTATCCTTAATGGAATCGGAATCTTTGGCTGTGGAGGATCAAACGTAACACCATTTAATACCCCAATTGAATACTCAGAGGAGGAACTAGAAGCCCTTCTCAAGGCCGCGTATGAAAGTGTAAAGGATGCAGACGTACACATATTGGTATCGCATACGCCCCCCAAAGACACCGGGCTTGACAAGATCAATGCTGGAGTCTGCGTGGGCAGCCCGGTTGTTAGGAAGTTCATAGAAGAGGTTCAACCGGACCTATGTTTAACCGGCCACATACATGAGGCAAAAGGTGAAATCAATCTAGGTCCTACAAAGGTTATCAATCCTGGAATGCTTCAAGATGGAGGATGGGTGGAGATTCAATTGCAAGACGACTCAAAGCTCTTTGCCAAGCTTTATTAATTGTAGATAATCACGAAGGCCGTCTTTCCAATGAGGAGGTCTGTGGCCTGTAGTGGACTGATATTTAGTAGTATCTAGCACCGAATAAGACGGCCTTTGTGCTTCTCTAGGAAATTCTTTTGTGGAAACTGGTATAAGTTTCGTGTTCTTTCCAGCCAAAGATATAATTTCCTCGGCAAATTCAAACCACGTACAGTGACCGGTATTTGAAAAATGAAAAATCCCATTTGCTCTGCAGCTACAGAGCCTAAAAATGCCATCCGCCAAGTGATGGGTATAGGTGGGTGAACCTCTCTGGTCATCTACTACTCTAAGTTCCTTCATGCGCTGTGAGAGACCTAGAATAGTTTTAACAAAATTTTTCCCATAAGGCCCAAAGAGCCAGGAGGTCCTGACAATTAAAAACTCGCCCCCTTCCTCCTCAATGATCTCTTCCCCAATGGCCTTTGTCTTGCCATAGGCATTTATTGGTGCCCTTCTACAATCTTCCCTATAGGGTTTGCTCCCACTACCATCAAACACATAATCCGTACTAATGTGTACAAATTTTGCATTGTTCAACTTAGCTGCCCTTGCAATATTGCCTGGCCCTAGCGCATTTACCCTGTAGGCCTCCTCAAAATTTTTCTCTGCTCCGTCTACATCAGTGTATGCCGCGCAGTTGATCACTACATCAGGGTGTTCATCTTCAAAGACCGCCCTCACCTCTTCCTCGTCACAGATGTCAAGCTCTTTCCTTCCAAGGCTCACAACATCTACATGCCTTGAAAATACGGCTGTAACCGCCCTACCAAGCATGCCATTTGCACCAGTTATAAGTACTCTATTCATGTACGCGCCTACAAGTTTCCGTAGTGTTCTTCATAATAACGTCGGTACTCTCCTGATATGATCCGCTCCCACCAGTCCTTGTTTTCCATATACCAATTAATTGTGCTTCTAAGGCCTTCTTCAAACGAAATCACTGGAGTCCAACCAAGCTCGGCCTTAGCCTTTTCAATATTCATGGCATAGCGCCTGTCATGGCCTGGTCTATCCTTCACGTACTGAATAAGATCTTTTGGGGCACCAAGGATATCCAGAATTGTATTGACTATTTCAATATTTTGCTTTTCACACTCTCCACCTAAATTATAGACTTCGCCTATCTTTCCCCTTTCTAGTACGGCCAACACCCCTCGACAGTGGTCTTCCACATGTATCCAGTCTCGAATATTCTTTCCATCTCCATAGATAGGAAGAGGCCTTTTATTCATGGCATTTATAGTCATAAGGGGAATCAATTTTTCAGGGAATTGATAGGGACCATAGTTGTTGGAACAACGGGTGATTACCACAGGCATACCATGTGTCTTAAAAGCTGCACGGACCAGGAGGTCTGACGAGGCCTTTGAGGCAGCATAAGGGCTATTGGGTCTCAGAGGATCAATCTCCCTGAAGGGAGGATCATCTGGCCCAAGGCTTCCATACACCTCGTCGGTAGACACATGAAGAAATCTTTTTATCCCCTTTTTTCTTGCCACATCAAGGAGGGTCTGGGTTCCAATACAATTTGTCACTAAAAAGGGCTGAGCATCCTTTATGGACCTGTCCACATGGCTCTCTGCTGCAAAGTGGACCACAGCATCTACCCCATCCATGACCTCTTCAACCAGCTCTTTATCCTCAATCCTTCCATGGACGAATTTATACCTTGGATTGCCCTCAAGAGAACTGAGATTTTCAAGGTTTCCAGCATAAGTCAAGGCGTCGAGATTGACTACTTTCCAGTCCCGCTCCTTGATTAAGAGGTGAATAAAATTACTACCAATAAATCCTGCACCACCTGTTACTAATATAGTGTTATACATCCCCAATGATTACTCCATCTCCTTATTTAAAGTATGAGTCCGAGTGGTATCTTTCTATATACTTCATACAGTCTTCTTTTGGAATGGGCTTTGAGAAAAAATAACCCTGTACCTCATCTACTCCAAATTTGTCTAGACATTCCAATTGTTCTCTGGTTTCAACTCCTTCTGCCACGGTTTTTTTACCCAGGTTTTTAGCAAGAGCTATTATGGCCTTTATAATTTCAACGTCATCCCTATTGTCTGGAAGGCCTCTTACAAAAGACATGTCTATCTTGAGGTGAGATGCGGGTATTTTCTTTAAATAGGAAAGAGATGAATATCCGGTTCCAAAATCATCGATAGAAATATTGAAACCAAAGTCATTGAGTACTTTAAGTTTATTTAAGGAATCTTCAATATCTGTCATTAGGGCACTTTCTGTGACCTCTATCCGTAACCTCTTGGGGTCGACACCTTTTTTTTGTACTATGTCTATCAGCATTTTTTCAAACCCCTTTTGCTTGAACTGTTCAGGGGACACATTAAATGAGATGCCTATCTCCTCTCTATCACAGAATTCATTCTTTGAAATGTAGTGGCACACCTGTTCAACTACCCATTTTCCAACCTCAATAATGAGCCCCGTTTCTTCAAGTACGGGTATGAACTCAAATGGGGCAATTATGCCACGATCTGGATGCACCCACCTTATTAGGGCCTCGACCCCACGAATTCCTCGAGTTTCTAGACTAATATGTGGCTGAAAATACAATATAAATTGATTTTCTTTAATTGCATTTCTTAAATCTTTTTCCATATTTAAAAGGGATGAGACCCTCTCAAATATCTCCTTTGAATAAAACTTTAAACTACCAGGTCCTTCATTCTTTGCCTCTTTCAAGGCAATACTCGCGCAATTCATAAGCTCTGATCCATCTTCTGCATCGTCGGGGTAAATTGCACATCCAATGGAAAAACTCAAGCTAACCTCATCTCCATTTATCCTAATGGAGTGCTCAAATATCTTTCTAAGCTCACCAATTATGGTCTCAATCTTTTTATAGGTGGCATAATATATTATACTGAATTCGTCAGGACCGGTCCTACATACCTCACCTCCATCTTCTATGACTTGATTCAACTTCTTTGAAATCTTCTTAATAATTTGATCTCCTAAATTATATCCAAGGGCGTGATTTATGTTTCCAAAATTGTCGATATCAAGGGACAATACAAGAAACTTTTCACCTTTCTTTCTGGCAATATTTACCTGAGCATTCAAAAGATTCATAAAATAGTTGAGATTTCCAAGTCCTGTAAGTTCATCAGTAAAGAGTACCTTTTCTGCCAGTTTCTTTTTTTCTATATATTGTAAGGACAAAGAAAGATCGTCTGTCACCTCTTCCAAAAGATTTATTTCTGCGTCGGAAAAGAACGCCCATTTTTTAGAATAGAGCAAGATAGCCCCTATTGGGTGTTCATCTACTTTTAGGGGCAAACTTATCATGGATCGAAAGCCATATCTGCTCGCCCGTTCCCTCCAGGGTATATATTTCTGATTTTTTAAGATGTCGTTTACTACAACTACTCTTCCCTCTCTCAAAGAGATCCCGCCTGGACCGCAACCTTCTGGAACATTGGGATCAGTGGATACGACAAGCCCGTCTAAATACTCTTTTTTCCCAGCTGCAGCCACTGGGACCAGTAGATTTTTTTTGGCATCGTGTACCCCAATCCATACAAGGTCAAATCCACCCAGGTCTTTTAGAATCTTACTTGCATCTTTAAAAAGGCATTCCCTGTCCTTAGCTCGAACTATAAGAGAATTGATCTCACTTAACATCCAGTAAATCCAATTTAATCTCTCTAAGTCTTTTTGAGCATTTAACAGCCTGTTTTCCCTTAGGAAAAAATATGAATATAAAATTGTTATTAAATCCAAAAATATAATCTTCAATAGAGATCTTATTATGGATAGAGCCAATTCTTTATCTGCCATTTCAGACTGAATATGCTCAATTATCATAGAACAATATGTGCTGAATGCCCCGAAAAATTCCACTGGAGCAATTCCTTTACGATAATGACAGATCCCTATCCTAGATCTGTTTAACAGATATTCCTTGTCATATTTGCCAGAGATTAATTGTTTTAAATATTCCGATTGGTGATGTTTCAACAGGGTAAGACCATTCTGTCCATCAATAATTTTTTTTATATCCTTAAACTTCATAAGATTTGAATACAGCCTTTCCCAAAAATCAGGAGGTAGATCGTCTTTCATTCTATTCCTCAACAGCGCTATATTATCTAAATCGTCTTGGGTTAGACAAACGTACTTCTTGATTTCATCTACCTTTCTTTGGTCAAAGCCCATTTCATTTGCCATGTCCCTAAAAAATTTTTCTACATCCACTTTCATTATCTCTTCCTCCAATTTTTTCTAACCATAACAATTTTTTATAAACACCATTGAGCATAAAATTAATTAGCACTTTAAATTTTTTATTTTTTTATATAAATTAATTTGAGACTATTTTAAACTTTTTTTAAAATAAATAAAGTTTACATTTTATCTTCTTCGATTTAACTTCAGATTATTAAATGATAGGGCTTTAACACAGGGAAAAATACTTAGCCCAAAATAAAAAACGATATTGGGTCGTTACTCTTTCTAATTTCCTAGAATCGATGGATATCATCATGAATTGCCTAGCAGCTTAACCTGGCGAGATGTTCTCAATTGTGATCACGCTTAAAAAACAAGACTAGTCAAATCATCAATTACTATAATTATTCTAACATTAAAGTGCATTAATTGACTAGACCTATTTGAGATGCTAGCCTGTCCCTTGCAAGGATCTACTGTCAGCATGGTGCCAGGATGAAAAAAAAATTTTCCACAATAAATTTATTAGATGAGCTATGCCGTAGTGAATATGCTCAAATCTGCCAAGAATTTAGCGAAATAAATTATAGCAAGGGGCAACTAATCTATACTCCTGGTCACAGTGATGACCTCATTTTTATAGTTAAAAAGGGAAAAGTCAGGATTTATCTCGCATTGGAAGATAAAGAATTCTCCCTTGCAATCCTAGAACCCGGAGACATATATTCGACCCATACTAGAGCATACGTGGAGGCTGTGGAAGATGTGACACTGCTTACCATGCCAACAGAAAAATTTCACCTCTACATTGCCACCCATTCTGCACTCTCTAGGACCATTATCAGTGTATTAGGTGAACTACTCAAACAATCCTTCTCAATTATTGAAAATCTCGTCTTCAACGACATTTCAGGTAGGCTTATCAATTTCCTTCTACAGGAAGCAAAAGATAGTGGACAGGTTACTGATGAAGGCGTTATTCTAAATCTTGACTTGACTATGGAACAACTGGCTGCTATTATTTGTACTTCGCGTCAAACAGTCTCCACCATTATTAATTCTATGCAACGCGCTAATGTTTTACAGAAAAAAAACCGTGGCGTCTTTCTAATTCCCGATCTGGATAGGCTCAAAAATTTCTCCACATTTTAAGTAGTTCCCTCAAATTCTCCAAAAAAATGATAGACTGTCAGCTATCTGACAGTCTTTTATTTCCATTATAACTACCATCCGATCGTAATTGGAATAGGTCCTCTATCCACATCCTTTAATTGTTAGTTGATATCACGACGATGCAGCGACCTACTATCATTATGGTGTTCAAATGAGGAAAAAATTTTCCACAATCAATATACTAGATGAAATATGCAGTAGTAATTTCGACCAAATCTGTCAAAATTTTAGTGAAATAAACTATAGTAAGGGACAACTGATTTATGATCTGGACCATAATGAAGACCTCATTTTTATCGTAAAAAAAGGAAAAATCAGGATTTATCTCGCCTTGGAAGATAAAGAATTCTCCCTTGCAATCCTAGAACCCGGAGACATATATTCGACCCATACTAGGGCATACGTGGAGGCTGTGGAAGATGTGACACTGCTTACCATGCCCACAGAAAAATTTCACCTCTACATTGCCACCCATTCCGCACTCTCTAGGACCATTATAAGTGTACTAGGGGAACTACTCAAACAATCCTTCTCAATTATTGAAAATCTAGTCTTCAATGACATCTCAGGTAGGCTTATTAACTTTTTTCTACAAGAAGCAAGGGAAAGCGGACAGGTTACAGATGAGGGAATTATTCTAAATCTTGACTTGACTATGGAACAACTCGCCACTATAGTTAGTGCTTCACGTCAGACTGTTTCGACTATTGTAAATTCCATGCAGCGTGCTAATATCTTACAAAAACAAAGACGCGGCGTCTTTCTAATTCCCGATCTGGATAGACTCAAAAATTTCTCCACATTTTAAGTACTTGTCATAAATCCTCCCAAAAAGTGATAAACTGTCAGCTATCTGACAGTTTTTTATTTTCCTTATCACTATCATTTCATTATAACTATAATAAGACTAGGGCCCTTACCCTTATCTTATAAAAAATAGGAGGAGAGTTTTTATGGCGGGAAAAGAATTAAATATTGAAGAATTGTCCATTTGGGAAGATGCGAAGCAAATGCTTCTAAAGGCAAAAAACGATGGCGTCGAAACGGCCTGGGACCGTTTACAGCAACAGGCCCCTCATTGTAAATTTGGAGAAAGTGGTGTTTGCTGTCGAATTTGTACAATGGGCCCATGTCGAGTCAGTAAAAAGGCACCCAGAGGGGTGTGTGGTGCTGATGCAGACGTTATCGTAGCCAGAAATTTTGGCCGTTTTATTGCCGGTGGTGCTGCCGGACACTCAGACCACGGCCGTGACTGTATCGAGGCACTTCATGCCGTTGCCCACGGTGAGACAAAGGACTACACCATTAAAGACGCAGAAAAACTGATGCGCATAGCAAAAGAGGTCGGCATTGAAACAGAAGGCCGTGAACCACTTGAGGTGGCTAAAGATCTGGCTGCAGACTTTTTTGAAAACTATGGAACCACCAAAGGTGAAGTTTCTTTTATTGTAAGGGTACCTGAAAAAAGGCGTAAGATCTGGGATAAACTTGGCATAACTCCACGCGGTGTCGACCGCGAAATTGCTGAGATGATGCATCGCACCCACATGGGTTGTGACAATGATGCTGCCAATACTGTACTACACGCGGCCCGTACCTCCCTTGCTGATGGATGGGCTGGATCAATGATCGCAACCGAAGTCTCTGATATCCTATTTGGCACTCCTACCCCCAACAAAACTCAAGTGAATCTTGGAGTCCTAAAAGAAGATCATGTTAACATCTTGGTCCACGGACATAATCCCATCGTATCCGAAAAAATAATGGAAGCAGTAAATGACCCAGAGCTCATCGCTCTGGCTAAGGAAAAAGGTGCTAAAGGCATCAATCTCGCTGGTCTCTGCTGCACTGGCAATGAGTTGATGATGCGCCATGGAATACCCATGGCAGGTAATCACCTGATGACCGAATTGGCCATCGTTACCGGTGCAGTAGAACTCATTGTAGTGGATTATCAGTGCATTATGCCAAGCTTGGTCCAGGTCGGCTCCTGTTATCATACCAAAATGGTGACAACTGCTGACAAGGCACGTTTCACTGGTGCCGAACACATCAAATTTGAAATACACAATGGCATGGAACAGGCCAAAAAGGTAGTCCGCATGGCAATTGAACGATTCCCTCTACGCGACCCGGCACGCGTGAAGATTCCTAATGGTCCTGTAGAAGTCGTAACCGGTTTTTCAAATGAAGCCCTTTTAGATGCCCTTGGCGGTTCTCTAACCCCACTGATTGATGCAATAAAGGCTGGAAAGATAAGAGGTGCTGTGGCCATCGTTGGATGCAATAATCCAAAATACAAACATGATTATTGCAACCTGAATCTGGCCAAAGAGCTTATAAAGAGAGATATTTTAGTAATCGTCACTGGTTGTGTAACAGTGGCCGCAGGGAAAGCTGGTTTACTTGTTCCCGATGCTATTGATCAGGCAGGTCCTGGACTAAAAGAAATTTGTGGGGCCTTAGGCATTCCTCCAGTCATTCATATGGGTAGCTGCGTAGATAACGCCCGTATACTCCAGCTCTGCGCACTAATTGCCGACGAACTCGGAGTAGATATTTCTGATCTTCCTGTAGCTGCTTCATCACCAGAATGGTATTCAGAAAAGGCCGCAGCTATTGGTACCTATGCTGTGGCATCAGGTATTTATACCCACCTTGGACATCCGCCAAACATAACTGGTTCCGAAGTAGTTACCAATCTGGCCCTTTCAGGTCTTGATGAACTCGTCGGAGCCTGCTTCCTAATTGAACCCGATCCCTTTAAGGCAGCAGAACTCATTGATGAGAGGATCAAAAGTAAACGTTTAGCATTAGGACTAAGTGCCTAACGTCCGTTTAAGAAAAAAGGGGGCAGCAACATTGCTGCCCCCAACCACTCCTTCATTTCTTACTCTTGGCTAAAACACGAATTACCAATCCACCTTGTTGCCATCCATAGTTGTAAATCTACAATATTTTTTATTCCCTAAAACTTTTCCGCATACTTGAAAGTATTATAAAAATAAATTAAATAATTGTTACCTTGCTATCAAACTTTATAAAGGGAAGGTGTAACATGCAGGGAATACTCGAAGAAGACAAGGCAACAGGCACAGCAAAGGAACTCTACGATGAAATCAAGGAATCACTGGGCATGGTTCCAAACTTCTTTAAGGCCATGGCAGCAGTTGATCCTATATGGGCAAAAACGAACTGGGAACGGGCGAAACATATTATGCTAAAAGAAGGGGCCCTAGATAGAAAGACAAAAGAGATCATTGCATTCGTCGTGTCTCTTATGAATAAATGCGAATATTGTCACATGGCCCATAAGGCCATGGCCCTTATGAATGGAGTAACTGAAGATGAACTTCAAGAAGCTATAATGGTGATGGAACTTTTTCAGAGTTTTAATACCATCGCCACCTCGCTACAGGTGCCATGTGATATTTCTCAATAGTTTGGGATTAATACCACAATGTGACTATTTTTGGAAACAAAGTAAATAGAACTATCGCAAAAATATAGGCTGGGATAAAAAATAGCGTTCCCTTAAATACAGTCTCCAGATCAGTGTCTCTTGCAACTGAGGCCACTACAAAAGTATTTATCCCCACTGGTGGAGTAATAGCTCCAAGGGTGGTGATCACCGTTACCACTATTGAAAACCAAAGAGCATCATAACCAATGTTGTTTACAACTGGGAAAAATATGGGGATGGTTATCATGAGAAGTCCTAGTGCATCCATTATGGCGCCGCCGACAATATAAAGCAAAAACATGGTTATCAGAACGATATAGTTAGGAACATTTAATGAAGCAACCCAGTCTGCCATCTCAAACGGCAAACGAGTAACAGCAAGGAATCTTCCAAAAATCACCGCTCCAGCCACCACAATGTAGATCATACACGTGGTTCTTACCGTATCCTCAATTGCATTCCACATTACCTTTAGATTGAAGTGTCCATTCAAAATTACTATGAGGAGAGCAAAAAATGAGCCAGCTGCCCCTGCCTCAGTAGGAGTAAACCAGCCTAAGTAAAGCCCTATCATGACAAAGCAAAACAGACATAACATTTCAATGGAGCCAGGAAGACTCTTCATACGCTCTCTAAATGTTGCCCTTTTCCCTGGTGGCCCCCACTCAGGTCTAATACGACAGACTATCCAGACACTCAGGGCAAGTAGAAAAGTGATTACAAGTCCTGGGATAATTGCGGCTAAAAAGAGCTTTGTTATGGATTGTTCTGTGGCAAGGCCAATCACTATGAGGACAACACTTGGAGGAATTAAGACACCAAGTGTGGCACCACTTGCCACAGAGCCGGTACTAAGGGCTGGATCATAGCCAAGCCTCTTCATCTCAGGAAGAGCCACTGAACTCATTGTGGCGGCAGTTGCGGCATTTGAGCCACAAATGGCGGAAAAAGCCGCACATGCAAGCACAGTGGCCATTGCAATACCACCTCGTACATGGCCGATCCAGGCATGGGCTGTTTCATAAAGACGTCTGCTCACTCCTGCGTGGACACATACTGCCCCCATAAATACGAAGAAGGGTACTACTGAGAGACCATATGAGGAAAATAGGCTCCAAAGATTTGAAGAAATCATTGAAACAGCGGGCCTAAATCCAACCTCTAGCCAAAAGCCTAGGAACCCCACCACTGCCATGGCGATTCCCACAGGCATGCGGGTAAAAAATAAAACTAATAAAAGGATTATAACGCCATATAGACCGCTAGATATGGAATCCATCACTTTATGGCCTTAATTGCGCTCCTCAATAGATTAAGACCAAACAAGAAAAAGCCCAGGGTCACCAAAAATACCACAGGATAAAAAGGAATTTGTAGGGTTTCTGAGACCTCATTGACTCGAAAATACCTTATGCCAAGTTTCCCGACTCCGTACACTGCAAATAGAAAAAAGGCCCCTGAGATCAAGAACCCAAAGGCCTCAAGCCACTTACCAATGCCTCTAGGCAGAAATCTAAACAGAATATCCACTGAGATATGCACCTTTTCACTACCTGAGTAACCCAATCCAAGTGCCACAAATGCCGCACTTCCATAGCCAAGAAGCTCGTAGGCCCCTGGGATTGAGTGCCCAAGGGGCCTTAAAATCATATTTGCCACTGCAAGGGCCATCGACCCAAGAAAAAAAATGGTGCCTAGGAATAAAAGGGACCTATTGAACCAGTTCAGCACTTTACTAGAGTTCTCCGAATTCTTTTTCGTACTTTTCTTTTAGCTGATAGAGGTCTTTCAAGAATGCCTTGGCAGGAAGTCCCTTTTTCTCTGTGGTCCTTACCCACTCGTCTATAATGGGAGAGACTTTTTGGTGCCAGAGCTTGTATTCGTCATCTGAAAGCCTTATCAGAGTGAGGCCTTTTTCCTTTTCAGACCAACTAATGGCCTCTTTCACGTGATCATCAACATACTTTCCAGTCCAAAGTGAGTGTTCCCTTGAAATGGAATCCAAGACCTTTTTCACATCTTCTGGTAACGAATTCCAGGCCTCCTTGTTCATTACTACTGCAAAGGTAGCGGTCTGCATGTGACAGATAGTGGCATACTTACAATACTCAGCAAAGCGAAAGTCTTTTAAGATCTCAAGAGATGAAAAAATCCCCTGCACTATCCCCTTTTGGAGGGCAGCTGGTGTCTCACTCATGGGCATTGCCACAGGTTTTGCGCCAAGGAGCTTTAGGGGTTTGACTCCAGCACCTGTACATCTGAGCTCATATCCTTTTAGATCTTTCAAGGTCCTGAGAGGCTTTTTGGACATGATATCTGCAGGAGGCGCAGTAAAGAGGCTGAGGACCTTTACTTGTTTTAGAGAAGCCGGCCTATACTTTTCAAAAAGGTCGTATAGGACCATATTGGCCACCTTTGCATTGGTAAATCCAACGGGAAGATCTACACCTGCAAGCAGTGGGAAACGCCCTGGCTGATAGGGAAGTACCACGCATCCGATCTCTGCAATCCCATCAATGACTCCATCCATCATATTTTTTGCACCAAGCAGAGTTGAACCTGGAAAGGTCTTTATCTTCACCTTGCCACCGGTCTTCTCCTCAACAACCCTTTTCCACCTCTCCATTTGGACACATGGGAATGTAGGTGCAGGTGGGAAATTTGCATAACGAAGCACAATCTCTTTGGCAACAGCCCCTCTTATCGAAAAAGAAAAGGCCATAAACCCTAAAAAGATCACAAACACTAAAACCTTAGAAATCGTCTCCCTCATAGAAACCTCCTCTTTTTTTATAAAAAGATATGGCCTCACCAGCCTCTAGCTCCCCCTGTAGTCAAATACACGCTTAGATTTCTTTTCAGACCTTGGAAGGCTACCATAATCCACTATCTCAACCCTAGGGGACACCATAAGACTGGCCTTAATCCTTTGGTAAATCTCCTGGGATACATGTCGATCGAGGTCTTTATTCATGGCCCGTTTGCGTTCCACCTTGAGGCACATGTGATCAATACCGTTTTCCCTTGTTATCTCAATAATATATTCACTTGAAACCCCTTCTATGGAAGACAATATCTCATCTATGTGCCCAGGATAGACATTGACCCCTCTTACTATGAACATGTCATCGCTTCGTCCCAAAATCCTATCATGCCGTGGATATGGCAGACCACACGGGCAATCTCTCGGAATTAGCCTGGTAAGATCTCTGGTCCTATAACGGATAAGGGGAGAGGCTTCCTTCTTAAGAGTAGTTACTACCATCTCGCCTATCTCCCCAGGTTCTACTGGTTCAAGGGTCTCAGGATTTATGATTTCAAGGATGTAGTAGTCATTCCAATAGTGGATCCCTTGGTGATACTCACAGTCAATACCAGCCCCAGGACCGTAGAGCTCTGTCATACCAGTAATATCGAATATGTGATCGAGTCCAAGGAGTTCCTTTATCTGGCGCCTCATGGCATCGCTTGCCCTCTCAGCACCCATAATTACCTTTTTGAGCCCTAGCTTTCCAGTCAGCCCTCTCCTTTCTGCCTCTTCAGCAATCAGTAGGGCCATACTTGCAGTACAACACAGACAATTAGGTTTTAAATCTACAAGGAACTGAAATTGCATATCAAGGTTACCTGGTCCTACGGGAATGGCCATAGCCCCTGCCCTTTCACATGCCGCCTGAAATCCAGCTCCAGCTGTCCACAGTCCATAGCCAACTGCTATCTGGACTCTATCTCCTGGTCCTATACCTGCAGTCTTAAAGGCCCTCGCAAAAAATTCCTTCCAATCATCGATATCCTTCTGGGTATAGGCAAGCACCTTCCTCTTACCAGTAGTCCCTGACGATGAGTGTATGCGGACTACCTTATCAAAAGGAACACTTAGGAGTGGAAAGGGATATCCGGCCTTGAGATCTTCTGCTGTAGTAAAAGGAAGACGCCTCAAATCGTCCATTGATTTAATTGAATCAGGCCCTATTCCCGCCTCATCAAGGCGTTTTCTATAAAATTGACTTCCCTCATATGCATGCCTAACTGTCCACTTCAAACCTTTAAGTTGCTGATCTTCCATCATAAACTCCTTTCAATTAACCGGATACCTAACTGTAGCTCTCAAGGTTTCAAAAATAAACTGTAGTGCATATCCTGTAAACCGCTCCATGCTACACGACGCCTACTCTTTTGCCAATGTTATATAGGCCATATACACATGGTTTTTAAAGAAGCTTCATCATAAGAAATATTCAATTTACTGTGAAAATACCCGTTGGGGTAATACGCCTAATATAACAGGTAGAAGGCAGAAGGTAGAAGGAAGAAGCAAGCCCTGCCTGTACAAAAGCCATAGGCCGAAGGGCGAAGCCGTTATAAAAAGTTCAATGGACAGAGCTCACTTCCTTTAACTCAACACTCAACACTCAAAACTCAACACTTTTAATTAGATGGCCTTAAGACTTTTTCTGACAATCAAAGGAGGGGTAACGTATAGATAAGGAGATCACTATTGAATATAGTTTAATCAAATCACATAGTCCCAGGTTTTGAGAGCTTTCCGCTGATACGGGCAGCCTTATCTGGGTCCATAAAAGAGAGTATCTTCGCCACCTTTTTACTCTTCATAGAGGAAAAGAGACGGACAACAGTATTTTCATCCATCTTTTCTAGAAGTAGAGCAGCCCTTTGCGGTTCCATAGAGCTATAGACACCAACCAGGTGTGAGAACCGCTCTTGAGTTAGCTTCGCAGTCCTTGCCATAGGGCCACTTAGGCTTGCTTGAAGCGCTTTTAACTCGCTGATTCGCTTTTCAATCTCTGTTTTGAGAAGTTTTAGATCCCGTTCCTCTTGCTTTAGTGCCTGTTCTTTCTTCTTCACCTCTCTTAAACGGGCCTTCAAAAGCAACTTCACCTTTTGATTGACATCAAGGCTGTCTATGTCTAACAGATTCTGTGAACTGGCGGTCTCAGCCTTCTTAGAAGTTTCTTTTGCCTCTGCCCATGAGACGCCTTCAAAAATAGGGTTCTTCGTAAGATATCCCCATGTAGCAAATCCAATAAAGGCAACCTTCAAGGCAAGCCCAAGTTGAATCAACCTAATAATGACTTTCACCAGTACTACTCCATATACTTTTTATGGAATTTGCTAGGTCATCCAGTTCTGCCTGGTACCTCTTGGCCTCTTCCATCTGAAAGGCCTTAAATGATCTTTCTCTAAGCCGTTCAACAAGCCTTTCCTTAATATGTATGTCCAGAAGCCTTTTTTTTGCCTTTTCAGCCTCAATCTCCCGTTCTCTCAACATCTCCTCTAGCTTAGAGGCCTCTTGCTCCAGGGATTCTATCCTATTTACCCACATCCTGTATTCTTCTGAGTTCATCCCAGTTTTAAGTCGCTGGCCAAGGTTGTCATTTAGGGCCTCCTGTTCTTTTTCGAGCATCATCAACATTCCTCGGACCTCCCTGACCCTCGCCAATTTAAGGGACAGCTCAAGTTCAGCAGCCTCTTTTTGGTGCTGCAATAATCTCTGATATGGCAAAAGCTTAAATTTAAAGACTGCCAAACTCGTCGCTCCTTTTTCTGCACAATCTGGTTGTACCTAAATCCTGTAAAAAATTCATTTTTGTCCCCTTTTGCTGCGCAGGATTCAGGTTTTATTGAAACAACCTAATCAACCTCTCAATACTCTCATCCAGACTTGAGGCCTCTTCCACCCTTTGCCTCAAAAATTCTCTAATAGGCCCTATTTTTTGCAAGGCATAATCGATCTCTGGATTCGTTCCAGTTTTATAGGCCCCCAGGTTTACAAGGTCCTCGACCTTCTTGAATGTAGATAGACACTGAATCAGCTTTTCATAGGATGGAATTTGACCAGGCACCTGAATATCCCTCATGATCCTGCTAATGCTCTGGAGTATGTCTATAGCAGGATAGTGTCCCTCTTGAGCCAGTTCCCTGGTAAGGACTATATGGCCGTCTACGATAGATCTTACGGCGTCTCCTATGGGCTCATTCATATCATCACCCTCGACTAAAACCGTATAGATACCAGTGATACTTCCTGCCCCCTGTTTTCTCCCAGCCCGTTCCAACAACCTTGGTAGTTGTGCAAAAACGCTAGGGGTGTATCCACGAGATGTAGGTGGCTCTCCAAGCGAAAGCCCTACCTCTCTATAGGCCATTGCAAACCTGGTTACAGAATCCATCATAAAAATGACATCGAGCCCCTGATCTCTAAAATATTCGGCAATGGCAGTTGCAACATATGCTCCACGGACCCTGATCAGAGGGGGCTGGTCAGAGGTGGCAACAACTACCACTGATCTCTTTAGGCCCTCAGGGCCGAGATCTCTTTCGATGAAGTCCTTGAGTTCCCGTCCTCTCTCTCCAATGAGGGCAATCACATTGACATCTGCAGTAGTGTGCCTGGCAATCATCCCAAGCAATGTGCTCTTTCCAACCCCTGAACCTGCCATTATGCCTATTCGCTGGCCCTTACCAATAGTAAGACAGGCATTTATGGCTCGAACCCCTACATCTAACGGTTGATCGATTCTGGGTCTCGCCATTGGGTTGATTGGCTCTGCATATATGGGATAATGCGCGTCAGCGTGTAAAGCTCCCTTGGAATCGATTGGATTTCCCAATCCATCAACGATCCTTCCCAGCAAATCCTGGCCTACTTTGACTGTTGCAGCATGTTCTTTGGCCCAGATCTTTGTCCCAGGCCCTACTCCGCGAACGTCCCCTAAGGGCATTAAGAAGAGCTTTTTATCCTGGAAACCCACAACCTCAGCAGGCACAGATTCATTAGGGGTCAATTCAATATTACAAATTCCTCCCACAGGAACCGGAGGTCCGTGACTCTCTATTAATAGCCCCACCACCCGATTGACAGTACCCAAAATTCTAAATGTCTTTACGCCATCAATGGCATCTATATATCGGGAAAGATCTATGTCCATCTATTCAGCCTTTTTTGACAATATGTCTTCCAATGACTCTTCAATTGCCTTCCATCGCGTCCCAAGAGAGGCATCAATTAGGCCAAAGTCTGTCTCTATTATGCATCCTCCTCTCTCTATAGATTCCTTGGGCAAAAATTCAACCTGGCTTCCTCCAGTGAGATCCACACCTTTAAGTACTGCATCTTCAACAATCTCAAGATCTTTAGGATTAAGATAAATCTTTAATATATTGGCCTCTATTACCTGCCGGGATGCACTCCTTATAGCTTCCAAAATTAGCTGAGGTGTGGTGATGAGTTCATGCCCAACCACCTTCTTGGCAATCTTAATGCAGAGTTCCACCATCTGGGCCTCATATTTTTCAAAAAGGTCGAGACCCTGCTTATTGAGATTTTTTATCAAGGCATCTAAACGCCTTGAAATTGCATCAAACTGCCTTTTTCCCAGTTCTTCTCCGTCTCTCTTTCCCTGTTCAAATCCATCATTATATGCCCTACTCTCGATCTCTTCTGCCTTCTTGCTAGCGTTTTCTAGGGTTTCTCTGGCCTCTTTTCTCAGCCTATCTGCCTCTCTTTTTGCCTCCTCAACTATCTCTCTGGCTCTGGCCTTGGCCTCTGCCTCTAGGACGACAAATTGAGAAGGATCAGGTCCTTGCTGTTGTGGCTCTTGGCTAATCTGTTCCTCTTTCTCTTTCTCTTCTTCTTTTTCTATAAAGCCCAGAAACGGACTAAAAGGTTCATCCTCTCCATCAAATGACTCTTCATCAATAATCTTAGGAATGATCCTCTTTACATCCAATATGGGGGTATCCTCAGACTTTATTAGCTTAGACAAGGACCTCTTCGCCTCCTTTACCGCCAAGGACTATCTTTCCTTCACTCTCAAGCCTCTTGGCCACTTTAAGGATGGACTGCTGGGCATTTTCCACATCTTTGAGCCTGACAGGCCCCATTACTTCGAGATCTTCTTTAAGAAGTTGTGCGGCGCGTTCACTCATATTATTAAAGAACTTGGCCTTTAGTTCATCACTGGCTGCCTTGAGAGCAAGCTTGAGCTCTTCTGTACTAATCTCTTTGAGTATTGCTACAATTGCAGAGTCATCCACTCCTAGGAGGTCCTCAAACTTGAACATGAGCTTTCTGATCTCTTCAGCCAGTTCCTCGCTACTTTCTTCAATCTTTTCCATCAAGGCGTCTTCAAGGGTCCTGTCAACACTGTTGAGGATAGCTGCAACCCTCTCTGCGCCACCTACCTTCTTAGCATCACTCATCTCTACTGAGAACAGTTCTTCCTCTAATACCTTGTCGATTTCAGCCACTATCTCAGGATTGATCTTCTCCAAATTGGCAATCCTTATCATGACATCAGATTGCAGCCGTTCAGGAAGTTCTTCAAGGATGTCGGCAGCAAGCTCTGGTTCAATATTGGCCAGGATGACAGCAATGGTCTGTGGGTGTTCGTTTCTCAAAAAGTTGACTATTACCTTTGGCTCAAGACTGGACAGCTTCTGAAATGTACTTGGATGGAGCTGCTTCATTATGTCATCATATATCTTTTTTGCCTGTTCCTCTGGCATTGAGGAAAATAAGACTTTTTTAAGGAATTCCTCCACAGAGACTGCTACTTCACCCTGAACCATTGACATCTTTTCTCTTACTTCCTTTAAGACCTTGTCAACAGCCTCTCCAGGGATGTATTTGATCTGGGCCATAAGGGTAGAGACTTTCTTTATTTCCTCTTCTTTTAGGTACTTGAAGACCTCTGCGGTAAATGCCTCCCCCATGGCCAACAGAAAGATGGCAGCCTTATAAGGGCCTTTTGGATCACTAAGGTCTATTGCTGGAATATTTGCCTTTTCTTCCATAACAAGTCCCTGTTATTCCTCAGATCCTACTGGTTCTCTCAACCATATCTTTACCAAGGCAGCTGCCCTTTCAGGATACTCTGAAGCAAGCCCCCTTAATTCATCTTGAGCACTGGACAAGGGTTCAATTGTCGGTGGAGTTTCAATCTCCTCTATCTCTTCCCCTTCAACAGCCTCTTCAGCTTCAGGGGCAGCAAGCTCTTCAGGGGCTGGGACCTCCTTTGGCCCAAACACATACTTATTTAAAAGGGGCCTTACTACAAAAACTAAGAACAGTATGGCCAAGATCAAATTTGTAAGCGGTCTTATAAGCTTTGATCCGATGTCAACCGCCTTGGCCAAAGTACCGGCCTCAACAGGTTTAGTGCCACTAAAGGGGACGTTGACTACTTGAACCTCATCTCCCCTCTCTTCATTATAGCCTACTGCTGCCTTCACTATTTCCTCAAGGCTCTTCATCTCCTCAGGGGTCCTTGGTACATAGACTAGCTTATCATTTTCCTTCTTATAGGTACCATCTACGATCACCCCTGCTGATATACGCACTATCTTACCCACAGCCCCAACGATCTTCTTTTGGGTACGTGTTATCTCATAATTTTTTACTTGCTCCTGCTTTACTAACCCTGACCTCTTTTGCTGTAGCCCAACATTGCCCTGTAGCTTTGATGCAAGTCCACCTTTGACCCCTGGGATTCCGCCGTTTTTAGTCCCCTCATCTCTCACAACCACATTTTGCTCGCTTCTTATAGCAACGAGATCGGGATCATAGCGATCCTCATTGACCTGTATCCTATCAAAGTCCACCTCAACAGATACCCTGGCCACTGCCTTTTGAGGCCCAAGTGCCTCTTCCAGCATACTCTGAATCTTGTGTTTATAGTACATCTCGAGCCTTCTTTGATATTCGAGTTGATTTTGAGTTAGATTCGAAGGCTCGGGCTTGATTTTTTCTCCCTGTAAAAGCACAGCGCCGCTCGTATCCATAATTGTGACGCGGCTCTTTTTCAATCTGGGGACAGCACTTGAAACAAGATTTACTATACCGAGCAGTTGTCTCTGACTCAGTGTTTCATCCTTTTCCAGAGTAAGCAATACAGAGGCAGACGGTTCCCTTCTCTCTGTCACAAAAAGAGACTCCTTTGGCTCGGCAATGTGGACCCTAACTGCCCTCACCTGAGGATAACGGGCAATTGTCCTCTCAAGCTCTCCCTGAAGTGCCCTCTGATAGTTTACATGCTGAACAAAGTCTGTAGCCCCCAGATTTGACTTGTCAAAGATTTCGAATCCGACACCTGATTCCTTGGGTAATCCTTCATTTGCAAGGGCAAGCCTTATGTCATAGACCTTTTCCTTTGGTACCTGTATTGAAGTCCCTTCCCTAGTGAGTCGATATTTTACTCCCTCCTTCTTGAGCCAATTCACGATCTCAGCCGCATCTTTAGAGCTCAAATCTGTATAAAGCGTTGCGTATTCCACCTTATTGGCATATAGAAACAGTAGGCCAAAACCAATAATAGAAACGAGGATTACTCCAGCCACTGTCAACTTCTGACGCAGATTGAGATTTTGATAGATGGCTTTAGCCTGATCTATGTAATCCCTTGGAGTAGCCATTAGAACTGCATCCTCATTATTTCTTCATAGGCACTCAAGGCCTTATTTCTAACCTGCAAAAGGAGCCTAAACGAAATATCTGCCTTACTCATTTCAGTCATGACCTTAGCAATATCAACTGGTTCCCCTAAGGCCAACTGCGTGGAAAGTTCCTCTGCATTGATGAGCCTCTGGTTGACTGAGTTCACTGCATCTTTAAGCATGTCACCAAAGCCCTTGGCTTCCCCAATATTGTCCTTACCGTTTTGGACCTCGGACGGTAGAACCGTTAACAGTTTTTGTGCATTGCCTTCAATCTTCATCTCTTCCTCCTAAGAGAGACTAGATCTCCCAAGCCTATTTTTTTATTATCCCAAATTATGCAATTGGCGAGTTTGTCCAAGATGCGAGGCGCGAGGGGCGAAGACGTACTTAGGTACTTCGAGCCCCGAGCAACAAAGCAGATTGGGCGAAATCGCCAATCCCGTAGGGCTGCGAAAGAGGGCAAAAACAGCAGGAATATTGCTTCACCAAAAAGGTGAATGTGAAGCAAACGCTTCCAACAGAGCAACTAGTTGATATAAAAAGAAAATTCATTTTTTGCTCTCTTTCGCAGTGCATAATTTGGGATTATCTCCCTATTTCTAAGGCCTTAAGGGCCATCTGTTTGGCAGTATTCATTGCTGTAACTCCTGCCTCGTAGGCCCTAGCTGCATTCATTAGGTCCACCATCTCCTCAATGACATTTACGTTAGGGAGCCTTACAATTCCCCTTTCATCTGCATCTGGATGAGAAGGGTCATATACCTCTTTAAAAGGCTCAGGGTTGTCCACAACCTTGGCAACCTTAACCACTTGAAGCTTATTCAAGGCCTTATCCAGGGCGGAATCAAAACTAGTTTCCTCTCTCTTTAGAGGTACCGACTCAAATACCACTGATTTTGCCCTGTATGGTCCTCCATCTATGGTCTTGGTCACATGGGCATTTGCAAGATTCATGGATGCAATGTTGATTCTAGTGCGCTCAGCAGAGAGCCCTCGGGCACTGATTTCAATAGCTGTAAGTAAATCCATTATGGCCTACCTCCTTCTGTCACTGCATTTTTTAGGCCTTCAAGTCTTCTAATCAAAATTTGAAGTGTTGCCTGATACTGAAGATTGTTTTCTGCCAACTTTGCCATTTCTATGTCTAAATCCACGTTATTGGGTGTTCCTCTCTCCTCAGACTCGACTATTATTCCCTCATCAGACTGGGAAAGTTTTTCCTCATTCACCTTTGGCAGATGTTCAGGATGGGTCCTTGAAACAGGCGGTTTTTTAGGTAGATGGACGGAGTTGGTCTTTGCAAGCTCAAGCCCTTTGGGTTCCTTTGAAAGGTATCGGGCCATGACCTTTTCAAAGGGAATGTCTTTGGCTTTATAGCCAGGGGTATCGACGTTGGAAATGTTTGCACTCAATACTGCATTTCGCTTAGTTCTAACACTGATTGCCTTTTCTAGGATGTTAAACCCCTTTCCAAAGAGTCCCTTCATAGTACTAACCCCATTTTTCTATATTCTGAAAGCTTGTTTCGAAGTGTCCTTACACTGATACCAAGAAGTTTGGCTGCATGGGTGCGATTGCCACCAGTCTTCACTAGGGCCTTTTTTATAATCTCCCTTTCAACATCCTGAAGGTTGAACATATCATTTAAAGCCATTGATCCTTCACTTATGCCTTCAGATTGATTCACTTCGTTTTCATCAAAAAATAGATCTTCCAAAGTAACCTCACGCCCCCTTGCAAGAAGAACTCCCCTTTCAATAATATTGCGAAGTTCTCTAATATTTCCTTGCCATCTTCTTGACATCAGCTCTTCCATAACATTGTTAGCAAAAATCAGTCCAACTTTTCCATACTCTTTGGAAAACTCCTTTAAAAAGTGCTCTGCAAGGAGTGGGATATCTTCAGTACGGCTCCTCAGAGGAGGTAGTGTCAAAGGAATGACATTTAATCTAAAATAAAGATCTTCCCTAAATTTACCCTCACTGATTGCCTGCTTTATGTCTCTATTGGTTGTGGCAATTACCCTCACATCAATAGAAACTGGAGAGGTGCTTCCCAGTCTGTCTATTTCACCCTCCTGCAATATTCGCAAAAGCTTTGCTTGCAGGGAAACTGCCATCTCAGTGACCTCATCAAGTAGAATTGTCCCCTTGTCTGCCAGCTCAAATTTACCCTTCTTTCTAGTAACCGCTCCTGTAAAAGCCCCCTTCTCATGGCCAAAAAGTTCGCTTTCCAGAAGTGTATCCGGTAATGCTGCACAATTTACAGCAACAAAAGGCCCATTTCTCCTGTCACTTTCCTGATGTATGAATCGAGCCAGGAGTTCTTTTCCCGTACCACTTTCACCCTGAATTAGTACAGATGCCTTGCTTGGAGCTATACTCCTTGCAATCTCAAGGACTTTTAGCATCTTTGGGCTCTTGCAGACAATATTCCTTTGTTTTTGTCTAAGCCTTTGTAAACTCTTTTTTTGCCTCAAGGGGAAATTGATGAGGGCCCCTTCAATAGCTACCTTTAAAGTCTGTTCCTCCCATGGATGCAAAACGAGGTCTTCAGCTCCTGCCTGCATTATCCTTATGGCATCTTCGATGCTACATTCTGTTGCCAATACTATTACAGGCATTGATTGAAAGGCCGATGCCTTTCGAAGCATATTGTCTGCATGAAATTCTGACTTTCCGTGGGTAACTATGGCGAGATCAAAATCCCCACTTTTAGAGAGTTCAAAAAACTTTTCTTCATCATCACAAGGTATGACGACAATACCTAGGGGTTCCAATGAATCCTGAAGCATAAGCCGTGATTGGGTGTCTCTCATTAAAAGCAGCAATTTTACTGGATCATTTCCCTTCATTTTCCCTGTGCACCCCTTTTTAAGTCATTTTTTATTGTAGAAGGAACCTTTTTCCAAAATTCTTCATTCCCTAGGATTGCCTTTGCCGAATCTCCCCACAAGGATCCCTCCTCAGTGCTGAGTGCCCTAAGCACCCCTGATGCACTATCCAGCTTTTCCTGTCTCAGGAGACAAAGCGCCATCTTTGCCTGCACATCTGGTTGTTTTGGGTCTAGTTCTAGGAGGAGGTTATAGAACAAAAATGCCTCTTCATAGGCCCCCATGTCAAAAGCAGTGTCAGCCCATTGACTCATGAGGCTACGTCTTTCTGAATCATTTAAAAGTGGATCCAATTCCCTAAAGGCATCCCTTGCAACATCCCACAAGCCTAAATGAACACTGGATTTGATAAAGTCTTGAAGCAAGAGTTTTCTTTCATTGCTCTTTTTAGAATTGCTAAGCCCTTGAGATGACAAATTATATGCTTGATCCCAATTCCCCTTATTTTGTTCATATAAGACCTTTAGGTGTAGATATCTGGGATCAGTCTTTCCCTGCGGAAATCTGTCTAGGTATGAAATTATCTGTCCTAATCCATTGAAGTCCCCTGTCTCCAACGATGCTTCAGCCCATTTTAAGAGTAGATCGTAGTCTGTCGGGGTATTGCCTCGGCTAAAAAATGCCTTTCCCATAAAAAGACCTGCCTCATCAGGGCAACCAAGTTCATTCCAGGCCATCCCCACACTAACCAAGTGATTGCGGTCCAAAATGTCATTAAATAGATCCCCTTTTGAATAAAAGAAATCTAGGACCACAAGTGGCCTTTCATCCTTCAAAAGCTTTTTAAAATAGCTGTTCAGTGCCTCTTTTCTCAATGAGTTAGAAAATCTTTTGACACCCTCATCCCTTGGAAATCTATCCTTAAAGGCTTTTGCCTCTTTAATGGCTGCAACATAATCTCCTTTTTCGTTAAGAGATTGGATAATACGTTGCCACATTCTCCTTCCATCTTTATAAGATGGAAATTTCTCAAGGAGCTTCTTTGTCTCTAAAAGCGCTTGATCATAGACTCCTTTTCTAGTCAGGTCCTCTATAATCTTTTTCCATACGGCTTTAGCAGTATCATCAAATCCTGGCATTACATTTTTTAAGGCTCTGTCGTTCAAAACGCTCAGACAGGCCGTTAGGTTCTCCCTAAGTCTCGTGGAGTTTTTCTCCGCTATCATCCTAGCCCGAATTTTCTTGGAAAGTTCCAAAAATTGCTCCCTTAGCGCACCATTGGGACTGTTTTTAAAGAAACGTTTAACTAGTTTAAGTGCTCCGGGCAGATCACCTCTTTCAAATTTTAGCAATGCATACTCAAACTCTACTTCCTGGGTTATCGAATGCTTTGGAAATTGCCGCAGAATACGATCATAGATCATGGCTGAGGATTCATCCCTATAGCCCTTGTATCTACTCCAAGGAGTGATCTTTCTTTCTCTTTCTCTTATCTGAGCGAGTCTAAAACGTGAAAACAACGCATAACTGAACTTGGAATAATCCCTTGCACAAAGGGCATAGTATTTTCTTGCTTTAAGTAGATCCCCAAGCCTTCTATATGCCTCACCAATCTCAAAGAGAACTGCTGCCTGTTTCTCTCTTGACACAGTAAGATTCAAAAAGTGCATCCAGTAATCAATGGCGCTCTTTTCATCACCCTTTAAAGATGCTAGCCTTGCCTTCAACTCAAGGTACATAGGTACCTTGACAAATACGTTGGGATCAGCCGCCTCAAGACGCCTTACCTCTCTTTCGATAAAATCTACGTTCTTTTTCTTTTTCAAAGAATCGAGGGCAAGAGCCACCCAAGCTGCCTTGGCAGCAGTGGTGTCAGGATATTGACGAATGATCTCTTTTAAAAAGGTGTGTTTCTTGTTTATCTTGCCTGTTTCATCATAATAAAGGAGGATTTGTAAAAGGGCCTCATCAGCCCATTTACTATCTGGAAACTCCTTTGCCACTATTCTCCAGTGGGATATGGCCTCCGGGATAAACCCCACCTGTTTATACGCACTTCCAATGATATAGTAGGCCTCAGGGACCTCTTTCGCCTGTGGATAATCTACAATGAATCTTTTTAATAGATCTATGATCTGCCACGCTGTCTTTTTAGCAGCAAAAGGCCTTTCCTCCACCTCTTTCCAATAGATGTTAATGGTAGGGACAATCCTCTTCCAGGCCTCATGTGCCTGCTGTAGCTCTATTGCCGTCATTTTTGCCTGGGAAAGGCCAGGACACGGCCAATATAAAAAAATCCCCAAAACAATTGCTAATAGGGTCTTTTTAGAAAACTGACTCATGCCCATAAAAACAGCAAAAAAGATGCCAACCCTCTCTCATTCTGAACCTAGGACACACTTGAAACCGTGGGATTGTTTGGGTTTTGAGTGTTGAGTTTTGAGTGTTGAGTTGAAGAAAAAGCGTCTAGATCTGAAGCCTTGTCATTTTTTTGACTTAACTAAACCCTCATGTCAATTATTGTTGACACCCCGCAGCATAAAAAAATGCGGGCACGAGCTATATTCGAGGAGCGGCAAGTTTTTCCTCCAACTCAAAACTCAAAATTCTCACTCAGAGCCTCTGCAAAGATGGGATTTTCCAATTCCATTCTGAGGAGCTTGGCCTCTAGGTCCCTTTCTTCTGTAAAATTCCAATACATGGAATGAAGCTTCCAAAAACGCTCAAGAGAATTAAAAAAGAGTTCTTTCATATTCTCCACAAAATGACCATTTGATATGACAAAAGCTATGTCACTGTTCATTGCCTGAAGGGCCTCTCTGGCAGCCTGCTTAACGATCCTTTTTCGAATAGATACTGTTTCGTAAGGTTCTTCAGATCTAGATTTGAGATCCTGGACCATCGCCTCAAACTCCCTTAAGGCCTCGTGGGCATGCCTGTACATCCAGGAGACTGATCCATACATCCACTTGTCAAATGTGCCCTTGTCTCCCCAAGACGATGGAGTGATATGCATATCCTGATTCCTAGGATAGCGATTCAAATACGCCGATGGCGTTATTAGTTCTGTCTCATTTTGGTCATAATAGAGCTTCTTCAATAGGAAATACAGAAATTCAGGGCCCTCATACCAGTGATGTCCAAATAATTCGGCATCATACATGGCAACAACTAACGGCTTTTTCCAAAACCAATTTTGTATGTAATTGAATTTAAAATTCCTTGCCTCCATAAAGTGCTGCGCATGCTGAGCAGCCCGCTCTATGGCCCTGGCCCTAACATAGGGTTCTTTGTGATCACTGGATCTAGACGTTATCCTATTGTACTTGAGTGGGCCGCCTTTTATATGGAATTCCAGATAATCAGGATCACCTGGATAACCTTCGTCACCACTCCACACCTGTTTGCCGGTCTCTGGATCACGGGCAAAACAGGCAACATTACTCCCCTTTAAAAAGACCGGGGCATGGGTACCAAAGGCGCTCGGTGAATCCCCTATTAACACTGCGTGGGACTCTGAAAAGAAATAGTGAAGTCCTACCTCTTCCAAAACTTGTTCTATTCCTGGGGTATAGGCACACTCTGGGAGCCATATTCCATTTGGCTTCCTCTCAAAGGTATTTTCATAATCCTTGACTGCAACCTGAATCTGATGCCTCAACCCTTCTGGCGTCATTGTATAAAAAGGCAGGAAACCGTGTGTTGCAGCACATGTAGATATCTCAAGATAACCTTGATCCTGAAACTCCTTGAAAGCCCTAGTAAGATCACAGTTATATCTTAAAAAGCAGTTTCTAACGTCAATAAAACGCTCTAGATGCATCCATGCAGTGTCGTGAAACTGGGGGGCCTGTCGTCTGGTCCTCTCAATCTCAAGACGGGCAAGACTTATGTGCGCATCCATATAACGCAGGAATTCGTCCTGCAACATGGAACAGCGCATCATGTTGGAAAGGGTTGGCGATATGTCAATTGATAGCCTAAAGTCCACCCCTTCTTTTCGAAGCCTTTCCATAATCAGCAAGAGTGGGACATAAGTCTCGCGCACTGCTTCATGATACCACTCTTCAGGAAACCCTAGAGGATGCCACACCCCTGATGTGCCATATGAAACCCTTCTCCTCAAATATGGCAGATGCGCATGTAAATGGAGTATCAGAAGACCCTTTGAATACCTTGGGATATCCATCTTGGAATCAAGCGGCCTCAAGGTTGGGTGATCTATCTTCAACTGCACCTCTTTGAATTCAATTGGAAGGGTCCCAGTATCTTTTCGCATGGTTTGAACCGGATTTGAAATCGGAGATAAAGAGACTACTTCACCGTAGTTTGAAACTGCAACGATCTCAGCTCGGTATACCTTGTCCGGGTCAACGTTCAGATACCAGTTGTCATGAAGCCCGAGGTGAACCTCAACATCCTTGTCTGGATGATGATGCAACTCGCCTGCAAATTCATGATAAATTTTAATATATGTCTTTACCTTGCCACATTTTTCCTGTAATGGGGCCAATAATTCTGGAAGACTGTCTTGGTCAATATGCCAATATGCAAAAATCCTGGATTCATCAATTGGCATCAGTGTAATACGATTTTCTTCAAATGGGACAGAAACGGGATTTGATTCAAGTAGACTCCATAGCTCACCTCGTATCCCTCGCTGCCTCAATACTAGGGTCGCCTTATAGGTATTTCCACGCTTGAGCCCAGTAAATAGCCAGTCTGATGTGCCTGGAATGATTTCCCTTTCTTCTTCAGGCATCAATTCTATCGAGTTTCCATTTGAAACTTGAAAAAGCCTTATTGACAAGTATACATCGTCCCAACTGAGCCCTTTGGGATCGAGTATTTCATCGTTAATTCTGGTCCAGTCACTGTCTTTAATGCGCCAAAAGGCCCTAAGTTGCACAGTATCCCCTTCCCACACCTCTCTTTTAAGTCTGATGGAACTAAAAATTCCAGGATACCTAAATGAAGTAGAACAGATACGGCTTTCTCTTGGCCCAGGATCGAATCCAATGGCAACAATTTCTTTTAAAAATCTCTCTCTTCCCTTTTTTCCCTTGGTCCAAACCTCGAGCGCCACCTCCTTGAGACTGCCTAAAATTAGAAAGTTGTCTGTAATCCCTGGAGATACATACTCTTCAAGAGGGAATCTAGCCACTTCATCAGGCCATCTCTTTATGTGAAGGCATACGTCAATGTCCCTTTCCCAATCTAGTCCTGCCTCTACCTTGACCTCATCTTTAAGCCCTTTCCAGTCTATATCCTTCCAGAAAAGGTGATGACGCCGTTCATTCTCAGAGATCAATGTAACCCCTGGAGTATAATAAAAGGAGGAACGCATTTTCAGGCCAATCTTCTTTTTTGAAAACAACTCCACATGGATAAGTGAGGCCGTGTCTGGCAAGATGCACTCAGCACTCAACAGATGAGAGACACGCTTTTCATGGTAAAACTTTCCATCCTCCGCCCTAAGACGCAAAAATAGATCTTCTTCAAGAAAATTTACCCTATTAAGGACATCAATGTCCCATTGGACTAGAAGAAGGTCACCTGCGGTCTTTAACCTTATAGGTCCGTCGGTCTTCTCAATAGACAAAAAATTACTTTTTAACATTTTTCCAACCACCTACTAAATGAAGATGTATATGAAATACCAGCTGGCCTCCTCCTCTTTCCACATTAAAGATAAGCCTATATCCGCTCTCATTAATGCCAAATTTCTTGGAAAGGGTCTTTGCCACAATCGCCATCTTACCCACCAGAGGGGCATCCTCCTCTTCCAGGGCATTGATTGTAGGTATGTGCTTTTTGGGAACTATAAGAAGATGAACCGGGGCCTGGGGGTGTATATCCTTGAATGCGACGATTTCATCGTCTTCATGGACAAACTCTGCCTTGACCTGCCCTGAAATTATCTTACAAAAAATACAATCTCCGGCCATGAGGACCTCCTCAGATCTTAGAAAGTTTGGCTACCTGAGTGTTTATTATCTTGGACCCTACCACATCAAAATCAATGGCCACCTTTTCATTATCGATGACCTTAGTTATGGTTCCTGGCCCAAATACCTGGTGTCTTACCCTTAATCCGACCCTAAAGCCATTTCCTCCCACTTTTACAGGTTCAGGAGTTGTGAGCTCTTGTTTTCCCGGTGTATTAAAACGCCTGGATTTGTTCCCCCAAATCTCAAATAGACCTGGCGGAATTTCATCGAGAAATCTTGAGCGCTTTCCAGGGACTACCCCCCCGCCGGAGACATTCACTAGTCTTGGAGCCACAAAATACAGGACATCTTTTGCCCTAGTCGCAGCCACGTAAAAGAGCCTTCTTTCTTCTTCGAGGTCCTCATCTCTTTCCAAGGCCATAGGAGACGGGAAACGGCCTTCCACTAGGGAGATAATAAATACCACCTTCCACTCCAAGCCCTTGGCAGAATGAATAGTGCTCAGACAAACTGCATCGCCCTTACCATAGGTCTCTTCCTCATCAGGCGGATCAAGGGCTACCTCAGTCAAAAATTCTCCTGGATCTTCAAATGCCCCTGCAATGAGTGAAAGCTCGTTTAATTCCTGCAGTCGTCTTGGATAATCGTCCGGGAACCTATCTGTAAGATAGGGTTCATATATAGATGTGAGCCCTTTTAGTAGATCGCTTAAACCAAGATCCTTTTCCTTTATTGCTAAAAGCCTATGAACAAGTTCTTTAAGAGGCTGATGCCACTTTGCCTTCGTTTTAAATTCGGCAACTGCCTTTAGGGGGTCATCTACCTTTATCATAGCCTCATATATCCTCTGAACCCCCTTTTCTCCAAGCCCTGGAATCAGGGTAAATACCCTCAATACAGACAGCCTGTCCACTGGATTCAAAATGATTCTCAAAAACGCCAGGAGGTCTTTTATATGTGCGCCCTCAAGGAGTTTGAGTCCTCCTCGCTTCACATATTTGATCCCGTACCTATTTAATAGCCCCTCTAACTGAAAGGAATGAAAACTGGCCCTAAAGAGAACGGCAATTTCCGAAGGCTCCACCCCTTTTAAAATGAAATCCTTTATGCGGCTTACTACGAATTCTGCCTGATCATTTTCATCCAGGGCCTCGTAAAAAAGTGGCTTTCTACCACCAGATCTTACTGCAACCAGCCGTTTTGCAAATTTTTCCTGGGCATTTGCAATTATTGCATTGGTGCAATCCAAATTGGGCTGGTGAGTCCTATAATTCTTTTCGAGTTTTATTATTCGTGTCCCAGGAAAAAGCTCTGGAAATTCAAGAATATTCTTGAAATTTGCACCTCTAAAGGAATAAATACTCTGAGCATCATCGCCCACAGCCATTACGTTATCGTGGGTGTAGGCCATAAGGCGTACGAGTTCGGCCTGTACCCTATTGGTGTCTTGGTATTCATCCACCATTATAAAATTGAATCTTCGAGAGACTGCCTCTTGGATCTCTGGGTAATTTTTCAAAATCGTCTTCCAGTTAATCAAAAGGTCATCGTAATCCATTAGGGCATGGCGCCTTTTGTACTTCTGGTAGGCATCAAAGAGTGCTTCAAGGATTGGGGCTAGGTGAGTGAGATGTGCATATCCCCGTTTTAGCACCCAGAGACAGTCTTTCATGCAGTTTCTCTTTTTCGAATAGATCGATGCAAGGGCACTCTTTTTTGGAAATCGTGCCGTCTCCTTTTTCAAACCCAATTCCTCGGCCAATAGACCAAGGATGTCCTCAATATCACGTCTGTCAAGTACTGTAAAATTAGATGGATAATCTAATACCCTGCAATATGTCCTGAGCTGCGAATAACAAAATGAATGAAACGTGCCTCCGCTCACTAGATGTGATTTGGGCCCAACGAGTTCACTGGCCCTTTTTAACATTTCATGAGCGGCCTTCCTGGTAAATGTCAGTAAAAGAATGGACTCAGGGTCTACTCCTTCTTCAATTAGACGAGCTACTCTGTAGACCAGGGTCCTAGTCTTTCCGCTGCCGGCACCGGCAATCACAAGTACTGGTCCATAGAGCGTATTTACTGCCTCAAATTGTTCTGGATTTAGGTGCTCGTTAAAATCTATTTGGCTCAAATCCTTAATACCCATCTAATTGACAACCACCCATTTCCTTAATAGCCATGTGAAGGGGTAATATGAAATAGAAATTGTTTCCCAACTTGACTGGTTCGTAACCAACAACACCACCATGAACCTCAATTACTTTTTTCACAAAATGAAGACCATGGCCCACGCCTCTTGTCTCTTTTTGGGCATCAGGAGTCCTAAATCCCTCGTCAAAAATGTGTGAGGCATATTCTGGAGGTATGTGGGGACCAGTTGTAAAGACATTAAATTTGATCCCGGATTTCCCAGGACCAAAGAAGTCATTTATGATCTCCCTACCATAAGCGATAAATTTGACTGGTTGTCCCTGCTCATTGAGGACTTCCTTACAATACTTTTCCGCATTGGAAAAAAGATTTGCGTATACCTGTGATATAAGCCCAACATCCACCATTAAGGGTATGTCTTCTTCCTCTGGTATACCTCCCATAAGATCATCGATCCTAATACCACGCCTCTCAAGGCGGGCACGATAACGTTCCAGTTGAGGATCGATAACCTCTTTTTTGAATCTACACATACGGCGTCTTAAAACCAAGTGTCCCTTTTCAAAGTGGTCTCGTCTCAGCAAACTCTCTAAAAAGAGACTGGTATTTTGATAGTGTTTTTCTAGTTCTTGATACTGGGCCAAGAGATCATTATACAGGGCGAGCATACGTTTTTCTGCTGACTCGAGTTCCTTCACATGAGGACAACCTTTTTGCCTGTGCTCATCAATCTTTCCCTTTAAGATTGCATGAATATCCTTTGCCTCTTTCAATTTCTTATTAAAGCTATTCAAAAAGACCTTGTAACGCATGTTTGGGACCAAAACATTGTGCTCTATGTCTGCTACAAGGGTATTGACGAACTTAATGTGTTCTACGTTCTGCTTTACAATGAGTTTATAGTGTAGATTGTATCCAATTCTATTGGCATACTTTTCAAAAAAGAGTTTGTCTTTTTCATCTAGCCTAGAGAGAGGAAACACCTCAAACATCCCTATTACGTCTTTCGCCTTCTGGATGGGATGCTGTACAAAAAGTCGTCTGTTTCCCTTAATGGGTGCCACAAAAGAATCATTTATCTCATAGGAGTGATCCCTAATCTCGATCCCCTTTGGAACAGGCATCCCACAAATCTCCAAACCATTCATTGAATCACAAATGACTTCAAGCATACCAGAATCAGGGGAAACAAGATAAAGGCAGGTATCTACACCCAAAAATTCTTTGGGCACAAACACAGAGACCCTGTAAAAATTCTCCAAGGTCTCAAATTCCTGTGCAAGATCAAAAAATGCCCTAAGCGCCCGGCCTTGAGTCTGAGTAAAATTATATCGTGCATAATCTTCTTTTTTCTTGCGAATACGAGCAAGAACTGTAGCAAGACTCGGCGGATCTGTTGGGCAATATATGCTCATGTGTTAAAGGCCTTTTCAATCTCCTGGACCAGAGCCTCTATGGTAGCACATTCAGGTTCTATGGCACATGTGAATCCATAGCGCTCAACACTATTTCTGGTTATAGGACCAATACAGGCTATCTTTGCCCTGTCAAGTAGAGTGTCTACAATATCTTTTGGGCACAATTTCATAAAATTATCCACGGTTGAGGAACTGGTAAAAATAACGCAATCCACATTGGCGTCTCTCAATTGAGATATCTCTTCTTCTTTCAACTTTGGAGGTCTGGTCTCATAGGTGACAACGCTGTTTACATTGAGGCCGAGGGTCTTAAGCCCCTGTTCAAGGTTGGGCCTAACCACCCCAGCCCTTGGATATAGGACAGATTGTCCTTTGATGTCTTCGAGTCTTCCAAATGCCTCCAATATGCCTTCTTGCTGGAACTTCTGTGGTATGAGGTCTGGCACAATACCAAGATTTTCCAGATACTTTGAAGTAGCCTTACCCACAACTGCGATCTTAACGCCACCTAGTATTCTAAGATCCTTACCTAGTTGTTTAGCCCTATCTAAAAAGAATTTAACTCCATTTACGCTTGTAAAGATTATCCAATCATATTGTCCAATATTTTTTATTGATTCGTCAAGGCCGGACGTATCTTGTGGTGGGACCTGCTCTATCACAGGAAACTGAATGCACTTGGCACCCCGTCTTTCAAGAAGATCTCGCAAAAGACTTGCCTGGCCTCTTGACCTAGTGATAAGGACAGTTTTTCCGAGAAGTGGCCTCTTTTCAAACCATGCTAATTCATTTCTCAAGGCCGCCACTTCTCCTACTACAACAATTGCTGGTGGCCTTATACCAGCCTCTTTGACCTTTTCAGCAATATTGCTCAACTTACCGTCTATTGAAAAGTGATCTGGAGTGGTTCCCCATCTAATCACAGCTACAGGGGTATCAGGGGATCTTCCGAATCGAATGAGATTTTCCGCAATCTTTGGCAAATTTGTCACTCCCATCAAAAAAACCAGGGTACCTACTCCCTTTGCAAGACCTTCCCAATCGACATCAGCCTCATTTTCACAACTTCTATGCCCGGTTATAAATGCAACTGAGGCTGTATAGGACCTATGGGTAAGTGGTATTCCAGCATATGCTGGCACAGCTATTGCGCTTGTCACCCCAGGGACAACCTCAAACGGGACCCCAGCCTTTACGAGTATCTCTGCCTCTTCGCCACCTCTACCGAAGATAAAGGGATCTCCGCCTTTTAGACGGACGACAATTTTGCCTGTGAGTGCCTTTTCCAGGATGATCTTATTTATGCCATCCTGGTTAAATGTGTGTTTTCCAGATCTTTTCCCAACATAAATGAATTCTGCATTATCAGGAGCAAGCTCTAGTAATCTGGGATTTGCGAGCCTATCGTAAATGACCACCTCTGCCTGCTCTAATACCTCTTTTCCCCTTAAGGTAAAAAGCCCTGGATCTCCAGGGCCTGCTCCAACAAGATATACAAATCCTACCTTCTTATTTTCCCTCATAGACTGCCTCTAAAATCTCTTTTCCTCCTGCGTCGAGCATTTCCTTTCCAAGCTCATCACCAATGAACTCCGGATCATCAACTGAGCCCATTTTCTTCATGCGAAGGATCTTTTTGCCATCCTCATCACCTATCAGGCCTTCTAATGTGAGCTCATTTCCTTCAATTGTGGCATAGGCTCCGATTGGAACCTGACATCCACCCTCAAGACGTGCTAGGAAGGCCCTCTCTGCCCTAACTCTAATGGTTGTCTCCTCATGAGATAGGCTAGAAAGGATCCTCCTCGTCTCATGGTCTTCGCTTCGAAATTCTATTCCCAATGCCCCCTGGCCTATTGCTGGAAGTAGGACCTCTGGAGAAATGATTTCTGTTATTCTGCCTGAGAGTCCCATGCGTTTCAGCCCAGCAGCAGCCAAGATTATGGCGTCAAAATGCCCTTCATCAAGTTTATTCAATCTAGTATCAAGATTGCCTCGTAGAGATTCAATGACGAGGTCAGGTCTCACAGCCCTAAGCTGAGCCATCCTTCTAAGACTACTAGTTCCCACCTTAGCCCCTGGAGGAAGCTCCATTAGGCCCTTCCCATCCCTGGCAATCAGGGCATCTCGCGGGTCTTCCCGCTCAGGGAACACTGAAACCTCTAGCCCCTGGGGGAGTTCTGTGGGGACGTCTTTTAGGCTGTGAACCGCAAAGTCTATCCTACCATCTAAAAGGGCCTCTTCAATTTCCTTAACAAAAAGCCCCTTTCCTCCGACCTTTGCCAAAGGGACATCAAGGATCTTGTCGCCTTTGGTGGTTACCTTTACGAGTTCTACCTGGACATCAGGAAATCTCTTTTCTATCTCCTGCTTAACCCAGTTACTCTGAGTTAAAGCCAGCTTACTCTTTCTCGTTCCAAGGCGAAGTATCAATTCTCTATCCTCCGCACGAGCTACAACTAGAACTGGTGCAACCACTACAGCTACTTGATGCCTTCTTTCCAGTCCCTACAAACTGGGTACCAGATTTAAAAGCAAAACACGACATCTTTTTTGTGCATTTTTTCGAAGAGCACTTGGGACATGCCACATCCTTTTTTGATCCAAGTACGAGCTCTTCAAACTCTTCACCGCACTCCTCGCAGACAAATTCATAAATTGGCATCTTGTCCTCCTAAATCGTTATAAACGATAAATATTAAGCGTTAAGTATTATGAGAGATCTAATTTTCTCTACTGAGAGTGTCTATTTTAGTCATATACGTGCAGCTAAAATAACACCTTTTCATTAGATAGGGAAGTGAAAATACTTATAAGGTCACTAGTTCTTCCATGATCATTGCTGCAAGTAGCGGGATCATAATCTCATGGTGTCCTGTAAAGTTAAATCCGCGGCCACCACAAAGAGTTGGGCGGTGGACTACATTGGTCATTGGTCTATAGTGACGAATAAAATCGAAATTGGCAGTGACAATCCTTTCCACCCTATGCCCTAGATTTCTAACAAGGGTCAAGGCCTTTAAAAACACCTCTGGTAGGAGGACCGCTGAACCAACATTTGCAAATACCCCACCTTCTAGCTGGGCTATGAGTGCTGCAAATCGCCTAAAATCCATGTGACTAGCTGCTCCGATGGCTGCGCCATCACAAGACGGATGTATATGAACAATGTCTGTTCCCATGGCAACATGGACAGTAAGCGGAATATTGAATTTATAGGCGTTATAGGCAATGCTAAGCTCTTTGTACGGATAATCCCCTTGGTAAAGGGCCTTTCCAACGGCTTCACCAAGGCCAAGTCCTGACTCATGCGCAAAACGTGCGCATTCATTCAAAAATTCTCCTGTCTCCCTGGCATTCCCAAAGTCTCCATGGCCAAGGGATGCTTGGACATCTTCAGAGGTCTTTCCCGCAGCTGCAAGTTCAAAATCGTGGACGAGACATGCCCCATTTTGGGCGATTGCCGTAATAATGCCCTTTTCCATTAGGGAAATAATGATTGGATTTAGGCCAACTTTTATGACATGTGCCCCCATTGCAAGGATAAAATGCCTGCGCTCCTTTCTCGCCTGGGCTACAGCCTTGCTAAATTCCCTCAAATCCTTTGAAGCCAGCATGTTGGGAAGCGTTTCTAAAAACTCCTTGAAGCTCATCCCCCCTTTAGGAGGCTTTGAGAAATCACCAATTTCCACCTTGCTTGGCCTATCATAGAGGGAAGTAGTCCTGAGTCTACTAAGGTCTATTGGTTTGATCACTATTCCTCTCCAAACAGCATTTGCTCCACTATATCGCAGAAAAGGTGCTCTAGAAAAAGGTGGACCTCCTGAATCCTAGGGGTCTCTGTACTTGGAACGGCTATTACAAGATCAAATTCATCTTCCATCGCCTTTCCACCTGCCCCAGCCAATAGGGCAGTATACGCCCCACGGGCCTTTGCTGCCTTAAGACCATGGATCACATTGGGACTCTGGCCACTTGTACTGATTCCAAGGACTATATCATTTGAAGTTGTAAGCGCCTCTATCTGTTTTTTAAAAATATCATTGAAATCATAATCATTTCCAATACTTGTAAGCACACTTGTATCAGTGGTTAGGGCAATTGCAGGAAGAGGAGATCTATCTAGCCTAAACCTATTAACAAACTCCGCTGCCAAATGCTGAGCATCTGCAGCACTTCCTCCATTTCCAAATGTAAGGAGCTTCCCTCCCCTTCTAAAAGAATTAACGTACGCCTTTCCCAGCTCAATAACCTTCTGGGCCTCCCCATTAAATGTGCGGTTGATGATTTCTATCAATGCATCTCTGGAATTATTTAAGAGATCTCGTTTCCAACTCATGGTGTTTCCACTCCAAGCTCTGATAAATCTTCATTTTTTGCCAAGCGCATACCAAGGACTCTTGCCTCTTCAAGGACTTCTTTACGTTGTCTTATTTCACCTTTTTTCTCTATTTTCCTGTAAAGAAAGGCCCTTTCAAAGGGACAATCAATGGCATCAAAGAAGTATTTCATAACCATTAGTACTCCATCAAAGAGCTTTTTCCCCTTTGTTGCCCCAATAGAGACAAAGATCCCCCTCCTATGAGGATTGGCTAAACGTTTTTTCAAAACATATTTTCTAATCCAAAGGGCCTGAGACCTTTCAACCAAAGCCTGAGTCCTAGACGATACATTGTAAAAAAATACCGGAGAGGCCACAATTATAACATTTGCTTCATCGAGCTTCCTATAAATGTCTCTCATATCGTCATTGAGGACACACACCCCTGTCAAATCACATCCCCCACATTCTATACATGGGGTTATGTCAATCCCATAGAGGTTTATCTTCTCTATTGAGGCGCCATTGGCCTCTGCAGCACTTAAAACCTCCTTGAGATAGATGTCCGTATTGCCTCCAAACCGTGGAGACCCCATAAATGCAAGGAGTCTTTTCACTATTCTTTTGGCCTCCCTTTACAAAAACAGTCCTAAATCCAAATCAGACTAAACGCCTCACATACCTAAAGCATATCATCAAATGTTTAAAGTCTAAAATCCCTTTTTTCGATATCAAAATTGGGGGTAAAATACTTTTGGAAAATGAAAGACAAAAAGGATATTCCCACACACCATCTCATCTATGGCACCTTAAAGGATTTCATCACTGGAGATGAAATCCTAGACACAGACGACGAACGTTTTCGGCAGGCCATAGCACGATTGTTAGTAGAGAAAAAAGGCTGGTCACGGCATGACATAACTCCACGAAAAAAGATTGAAACACTCTTTGCCGGAAATTTCGTGGTCTCAACTATTGATTTTTTCGTCCAATATGAAGGCACCCCTTTTATGATCGTACGATATGGCCCAGGGTCAATCGTCACAAGAGAGAGACCGGCCATTGCGGCGGCAAGGGTGCTTTTACCAGACACCAGGATTCCATTGGCAGTTGTAACCAATGGGCAAGATGCGGTCATCTTGGAAACACAAAGGGGCAAGAAGATAGGCGAAGGCCTTGAGGCCATCCCTGAAAAATCAGAGGCAAAGGAGCTCTTAAGCACCTATTGGCCTGAACCTTTTCCAGAGGAAAAAAGAGAAAGGGAACTTAGGATCTTAAATGCCTATGACGTAGAGGTCTGTTGCGCCGGGGCTCCATGTCCCCTGCCAGGAGCACCAGAGGGTTAACTAAAGAAAAGGTACCAAGATATACATGAATAACGGGATCTTGGAGACTGATTTTAAGTCAAGGACCGTTCTTTTTATCCTTCCAAAGCCCCAATTGCTCCCTACCATAGGCGAGACGAAAACATAGCCTTTTCCCATATAGTTGGCGGTTGATAGCCATTTTAAAAGGAATTTGAGGTGATTAGCGCCTGTGTGTTCACCGAGCAAGAAGTTGACGCCAATTTCAATTTTTTTTGTTTCACTGTGAATTTGATTAATTTTATTAAGTGCAGACTGTGCATCTGACAATTTGAAGGGCCGTCCAATGATTTCCAATGTTTCCTCGTCTAGTGATTCAATACCAACATTTATGTGTATTCTATCAAAAGGGAGTCCATCCAACTGTCTGAATTCAGAAAGGCTCTTTTCCAAAATAGAGGTAGGACTTCCAAAGAGAAATAACCTCTTTTCCTTAAAAAAGCATCCATCTTTTCCAAATTCGCCAAAGGCAGTGGCTGCTGTATTGGCCAGTAGATCTATATGGACTGACAAGGCATCGTTTTGCCCCAAAAATATAGATGAAAAATTGACTGCCTCTGGCCCGAACCAGGATTTGGTCTCTCTTATGGATTGGCGGACTTCGGTATATGAGCGTTGCCTAAATTCGCTGCCAGTCTTGACGCAGCAGAATTTACAGTTTGCCCTACAGCCTTCCGAGACTATTACTGGCCACACCTCATAGTCTACGAATATTGTCTCTGGAGGAATGACCGGTATGGTAGCCTTTAATATATTTCTGAGCTCAAAGGCCATTTTGGAAAGTCCTCTCGTGTCTAACACACTCGTCCCATTTACAGTTGGTGAAGAGGACTTCGTCCAATTATCCCAATGGCGTAAGGCCTTATTGAGCAAGGCCTTTTCATGGCTATATTCTGCAAGCTGTCCGAGATCCAGTGCTACAGGCACATAATGCCTTCCACACAGACTATATGCCTCTGAGTATAATGATCCGTCGTAATACAGCCACTTTCCACCTATGGTCTGCCTGAATAGATAGCCGGCCTCAAAAATATTTGAAGCCGACTCAATGAAAATCCATTTTAGTCTACCAGCCAGATCTAAGATGTATCTAATACCATCTTCAACACATTCATGATAAATGCCCCGAAATACTACATGAGAATAGGAATCAAAGTCTGATCTACCCTTACGGTTTGAAAATACCTTCACTTAATAAGAGCTTGAGGCCCTAAAAAAGTGGTGGAACGTGGACTATAAATAGTTTTAACACCTGGTTTCCGGTATTTTTCACTCCGTGTTCTTCACCTGATGGAACCAGTATATAGTCTCCTTCTGATATAGCCTGCCACTCGCCATTTACAAAGGCCTGGCCCTCTCCTGAAAGAACATAAATGGAGTCTGCTTGGGTTTCATGAATATGAATAGGTATCTCAATACCCGGCTCAATTTCGAGCATTGAAACACTAAGTCCCTGGTCCTGGGCTTTATCAATTAATGGCAGGAATCCCACTCCTTTAAAACGCGGATGAGGTTTAAATTCCATAGAATCCTTTTTAAAAAAATATGCCATGTCAAAGACCTCCTTAATGCGATTCTTAATGATTTAATGCGACCGATTAGAGTATAATATCTAGCATATTATTCAAAATAATGCACTTATAATCCAGAATAAAAGGATAATTAAAAAAATCACAATTTATCTTAACTATAATTTAAATTGATGTCTCACCCAAACAGTGAACAAGACTTTCGTGTTAAGGAAAAAGACTACTTCTTGACTAGGTTAGTAAATTCCTCAGCAGGGATTGGTGGGCTAAAGAGATAGCCTTGAACCATATCGCAATTGAGTCTTTTTAAGAACTCAAGTTGTTCTTCAGTCTCCACTCCCTCAGCCACTGTTTCCAGCCTTAGACTCTTTGCAAGGGAAATTATGGCCGTGGTGATGGCCTTGCTATCCTGCTTGTCAGGAATTCCCATTACAAAAGACCTATCGATCTTTAATTCGTCTATGGGAAATTGTTTCAAGTAATAGAGAGACGAATAGCCAGTGCCGAAATCATCCATGGACAATCTAATCCCAATCTCTTTAAATCGTCTTAACAGTGATATGGCATTCTCTTCGTCGTCCATAACCACACCTTCTGTTATCTCCAGAGCAATACAATCAGCAGGAATACCATTTGAGCTAACGACCCTGTGTATCTTTTTAACGAGTTCCTTATCCCTAAACTGCCGTGGTGAAAGGTTTATTGCCACATGTATGTCTATACCCTGTTGTCTCCATAATCTTACCTGGCTACAGACCTTTTCGAGCACCCATTCACCAATTGATATTATGAGGCCTGTTTCCTCAGCAATTGAAATGAATTCACCAGGAGAAACAAGATCGCCCTGGTCATTTTGCCATCTAATGAGGGCTTCTGCCCCCTCAATCCTTCCAGATTTGATGTTGATCTTTGGCTGAAAAAATATTCGAAACTCCTCATTTTCCAGTGCCTTATGGAGTTTTTCTTCGAGCTGAATCCGTCTTTTGATCTTTTCATTCATCTGTGGAGTAAATATATGGAGGGCATTTTTCCCATGCTCTTTTGATTTATACATGGCAATTTCGGCATTTTTTATTAGCTCTTCAGCTTCTCTCCCGTCATATGGAAAAAACGTTACCCCCATACTAATGGTCAATCGAATATTGTGATCTCCAATCCTAAAGGGGTTGGCCATAGCCTCTAATATTTTCTTTGATAGATTCAACACATCTTCGTTATTTGAAAGTGAATCCAAGAATACGGCAAACTCATCTCCACCAAGGCGGGCTACAGTATCACTTCTTCCAATACATTTTGTGAGGCGCCTGGCCATTTCCTGGAGTATCTTGTCGCCTACATTGTAACCTATGCCCTCATTTATGAGCCTAAAGTCGTCTATATCAAATAAAAGGATAGCCAGTTTTTCATTGTGACTCTGTGCATGCCTAACTGCCAAGTTCAACCTGTCTGTAAAAAGTTGCCTGTTCGCTAGACCAGTAAGAGCATCATAATTTATCTGAAAATCTAGGGACTCTCGCATCTCTTTTATCTCTGAAATATCGTGAAAGAGTGCAATGTAATTAGTGATCTCCCCGTTTGAATCCTTTATGGCTGTAATGGTCAGATGTTCTGGATAGGCTTGACCGTTTTTGCGCCTGTTCCATATTTCCCCACTCCACTGGCCTTTTTCTAGAATGTCATCCCACATCTTCTTATAAAATTCTGGGCTATGCCTGTCAGACTTGAGGATCCGAGGATTCTTTCCAATCACTTCTTCTGGGCTATAACCAGTAATCCTGGAAAAGGCTGGATTCACCATTAAAATGGTTCCATGTTTATCTGTTATGGTGATACCTTCTATACTGTTTTCAAATATTTTCGTAGCAAGTTCTAACTGCTTTTCATTATGTCTAAGGGCTGTAACATCTTGAATAGTACCAGTTATATATTGGGATCCTCCTTCAATAGAAGGTGAAAAGACAAGTTCACAATGGATCTGTTTGACTTGAACGTGTCCAATTGGTTTTATCTTTAAATCCAGACTTAAAGGCTCTCTTTTTTCCCAAACTCTATGAATAGCTTCAAGAAAGGTCTTTCTATCTTTTTCGCAGATAATTTCTAAAAACTCATCTAGTTTTATCTCCGGATCTGTGGTCTCTTTACCAATGAGCCTCAATAGTCCTTCTGAACATATTATGCGCCCTGTATCTGGATTGAGTTCAAAACTCCCTAACCTTGCAAGTCGCTGTGCATTTACTAGATGAGTTTTGCTGCGCTTCAGGGCATCTTCCATATGTTTTCTATTAATTTCATAAGAAAGAATCTGTCCGAGCACCTTTGATAGAGTCTCGAGGAACTTCAGCTCTTCATCATTTTTTTTGTGACCGGCTTGAAAATAAAGGCAGAGTACACCTAGTAATTCACCTTTAAATTCAATGGGAACTACATAATGACCATGATCAGGCATGGTTGAATGCCTGATATCGTGCTCTTTGGTGATGTGATCGCAAAAAATAATCTCCCGTTTTAAAGCGGCCTGTCCACAAATACACTTTCCGAGTTCAATTTCTTCACATATGTGCTGGAGCTTTTCTTCAAGGTCCTTGTGGACAAAGAGCTTTAATGATCTACTCTTGTGATCATATAAAAAGATGGCCCCTTTTGACTCAAAAGATAGCCACGGAATAGTAAATATCGTCTTCAAGATCCTTTTCATCCGCTCTTTAAGAGGCATGTTTTCCCAGGCCAGGGAAAGAATGGCATTTATTACCTCTAAATGGCGACCTTGACTCTTAAGCGAATCTTGAGCTCTGATTAGTTCAGTAACATCTCGGCCAAATACCACCAGGCCTTTTCTAGAGCCATCTGGATTAAAGATTGGAATTTTGTAGACGTCGAATACCAGTGTTTCCCCATCTGGACAGGAAATGTATTCTTGACTTCGTGTAAGCTTACCCCTTTTCCAGGCTATTTCGTCAATCTTCTCAGAGGTCAAAAATGCATCTTTAAAATGTGGTGAATATTGGGCCAGTTCTGAATCCCGTTTTCCTCTAAAATCAATGTTTTCAAGCCTAAAAAGACTCAAATAGGCTGAATTGGCCTCAAGCCATCGTCCTTCACCATCCTTAAAGCATACTACATCTGGTGTCGCCTCGAACAGTGTCCGCAGTCTCTCCTCGCTTTGTCTAAACTTACTTAATTCACGCAGGATAGTGTCGAGATCTTTGATATCAGCCATTTCTTCCTCTTCACATTATATTAATAAGAAAATAAGAACAGTTTTTTCTATTATCTTTTCGGTGGTAGTCTACTCGCACTTGAGTATTTTTTTCCAACCCCTTGCCTTTTTCATATTAGACATCTATAGTTTTTTTGTAAGCACTCACAGGGAACCCCATCTGAATTGTCGCAGAGTGCTTGACAACGTATAAGGAATACGTTGTGGTGCTCTCAACCTCGCATGTTGACTAACCTGCGAGCGCTTACAGATAGGGGATTTGCAAGAATATGACATTGCTACATCCTGTGAGAGGAACACATTTTTAGATGTTGGCTAATCCAAAATTAAAAAAAGAAGAACTTTCCCCAAATCCCACTATCGAAGACTTTGACTTTGAACCTGGGGTGCGACCCAGGACCCTAAAGGATTTTGTTGGACAAAAAGAGGTTAAAGAAAGCCTAGAGGTCTTTATCAAAGCTGCAAGGGCTAGAGGTGAGGCCCTTGACCACGTACTATTACATGGCTCTCCTGGGCTCGGTAAGACAACATTGGCCTTTATCATAGGTGCAGAGCTTGGAGTAAACGTAAGAAGTACCTCTGGCCCTGTAATAGAACGTGCTGGAGACCTTGCGGCGATACTTACAAATCTTTCACCAGGCGACGTGCTATTCATAGATGAAATACACAGATTGAGCCCTGTAGTGGAAGAAATCCTCTACCCTGCCATGGAAGACTATCATCTAGACCTTGTGATAGGGCAAGGTCCTAGCGCAAGGACCATAAAGATAGATCTTCCTCCATTTACCTTGGTAGGTGCCACAACACGAACCGGTCTTTTATCGCCTCCACTTAGAGATCGATTTGGAGTAATCTTGAGGATAGATTTTTACGATGACTCCGCACTATTCAAGATCGTCAAGCGCTCTGCTTCTCTAATGAATATTCCCATTAGCGATGAAGGTGCCATGGAAATTGCCAGGCGCTCCAGGGGCACACCCAGAATAGCTAACCGACTTCTACGAAGGGTACGCGACTTTGCTGAGGTAAAGGCAGATGGCTTTATTTCAAAAGAAGTAGCGGACATGGCCTTGCGATTACTCAATGTGGACCAAGAAGGACTAGATCAAATGGATCGTATGATACTAGTTACGATTATTGATAAATTTGGAGGGGGTCCAGTAGGTATCGACACTATTGCCACCACTATAGGAGAAGAGAGTTCGACGATTGAAGACGTTTATGAGCCATTCCTTATACAAAAGGGCTATCTACATAGAACTCCAAGGGGTAGGGTGGCTACTAGGCTTGCCTATGAACATCTTAACAGGACTTGGGACTAATTAGTTCCCTTGTCCTCAACTTAGAGAGGATAGGAGATGGATTCTAAAAGACTGACAATCAATGACCTTAAATTAAACCTTGAACCAGACGCACTGGGCTTTGAACGCCTGAGCGAAGTAGGCACTCCACAAGAAGTCAATGCCTTTGGCCAGGAAAGGGCCGTAGACGCCATGGAATTTGGACTCAGGGTAAAACACCCTGACTTCAACGTTTACGTTGCAGGTTACAAGGAGACGGGCTTATTTGAACTCGCTGAACTTTTGGTAAAAAAAGCAGCTCTCAGCATTACCAAGGCCCCATCGGACTGGGTCTACTGCTTCAATTTCAAAAATCCAGATTGTCCTATTGCCATTGAACTTCCCAAGGGTAAAGGCAGTGAGTTCAAAGCCGATATGGCCACCTTGATAGACAACCTTAAACTACAGATCCCACAGATCTTTGAAAGTGAGACCTATGTTACCAGAAAAGAAGAGGTCATACGGGAATTCAACAAGGCTAGAAGTCAGGTGTTCGAGGAGTTGGATAAAAAGGCAAAGGATAACGGTTTTATCCTTCAGGCAGACCAGACTGGAATGATGGTAATACCTGCCAAAGAAGACGGTTCTCCTTTTACTCCTGACGACATCTCTAAACTGCCAGAAGACAAACAAGAAGAATTTAAAAAGAAAAGTGAATACCTCCATAGGGAAATGGGGGTGGCCATGCGGCGTATTAACACTCTGGAACAAGAAGTACGCCAACGCCTCAAGGAACTTGATCAGACACTGGTATCCCAAACTGTAGAAACCTACATAAAGAAGGTCAGGGAAAAATATCACTATAACGAGCTAATCCTCGATTATTTAGAACAGGTCCACAAAGACATCGTAAAAAATCTGGAAAGCTTTAAACCAAGACCCCAGGGCCAAACCCCTTTTCCATTCATGGGAATGGAGCCGACCTTTACCCAGTACGATGTAAACTTGTTTGTTGACAATTCCGAGACAGAAGGAATCCCAGTCATAATCGAGACCAATCCAAGCTATAACAACCTATTTGGGACTGTGGAAAGAAAAGCACAATTTGGTGCCCTTTTCACAGATTTTACCATGATAAAAGCCGGCTCAATACACAAGGCAAATGGTGGATTCCTTATAGTAAAGGCCCTTGACCTTCTCAAAAAACCATTTGCATACGAGGCCTTAAAAAGGGCCATAAAAGAGAGGAAGATTGAGATAGAGGACCTTGGAGAACAGTTCGGGCTATTTACCACCAAGGCACTAAAGCCAAAGGCCATTCCCCTAGACATAAAAATCGTGCTAGTAGGCGACCCAGGTCTATATCAGTTGCTCTACAATTTGGATGAGGACTTCAGGGAAATATTTAAAATCAAGGCCCACATGGACGTTCACGTGGACAGAAAAGACGAAAAATTAAAGGAATTTTGTCAAGGTCTCTACGATATAGTGAAACGTCACGATCTTCTTGATTTACACAATAGCGCTGTAACAAGACTAATAGAATACAGTGCACAGCTAGCAGGGTCAAAAGACAAGCTATCATTAAGGGTAAAGGACCTTGAAGACCTACTAATTGAAAGTAACTTCTGGGCCCAACAAGACGACAGCCAGATCATAGAGGAACGCCATGTAGAACAGGCAATCGAAAAGCGCAGGTACAGAAATAGCCTATTTGAAGACCACATAAAAGAATATCTTGAAAAGGAAAAGATCAAGGTTGCAACCACCGGTTATAAGGTTGGCCAGGTCAATGGATTGGCAGTATATGACCTTGGTGACTACATGTTTGGCAAACCCTCGAGGATCACTGCCACTATTGCCCTTGGTAAAGAAGGGGTAATTGACATAGAGCGTGAGTCCGACCTCAGCGGGAATATTCATACAAAAGGGGTAATGATTCTATCTGGTTATCTTCGCTCAATATTTGCAATGGATCAACCTCTTACCCTTACAGCTACACTTTGTTTTGAGCAAAGTTATGGAATGGTAGACGGCGACTCTGCCTCTGGTGCCGAACTCTTTGCACTTCTTTCAGCCCTCTCTGATGTACCAATTGACCAGGGTAAAGCGGTCACCGGCGCTGTAAGCCAAAAGGGAGAGATCCTTCCTGTAGGTGGCGTCACTCAAAAAGTGGAAGGTTTCTTCGATCTCTGTAAGGCAAAGGGACTAACTGGTTCTCAGGGAGTCATAATACCCAAGGCACACGTAGAAAATCTAATTTTGAAAAAGGAAGTTGTAGAGGCCGTGGAACAAGGCAAATTCCACATCTGGGCCATAGAAAGAGTGGAAGAAGGAATTGAGATCCTAACAGGCCTCCCAGCCGGAGAAAGGGATGCTACGGGCCAATTCCCCGAAAACACCGTGTTTTATAGAGTAGAACAGAGATTAAAGGAGTTGTCAGAAAAGGCGAAAAACTTTCTAAAAGATAAAAAAGAACAAGAAAATTAGTAGCATAAATAGGCTAGCATGACGGCAATATGGGTTTATTGGATGAGCTCAAGGGCCATTTGAGCAGCACGCCTGCTTGCCCCCGGTCCGCCGAGTTTGTCCTTAACCCTTTTTAAATCGCGGATGACTGCTAGCCTTTTTTCTTTACTTGAGAGGAGTTCTTTCAAAGCGGAACTCAGTGTGGCTGGATTGGCATCTTCTTGAATAAACTCCTTTACTACCTCCTTCTCTGCTACGATATTCGTAAGAGAAATATGTGGTATTTTTACAAAAATCCTACCCAATGTATAGGTGATCGGAGATACCCTATACATAACAACATGCGGGACCTCAAGGATCGTAGCCTCAAGAGTCACTGTCCCAGAGGCCAAAAGGAGTGCGTCAGAGGCGTTCATTGCATCATAGGTCTTGCCTACTACTATTTTAATACCAGCCTCTTTAAGAAGAGTATCCATGTCTTGAGAGATTATGGCTTTGTCAATTATTGGAAGTACAAATTGACAATCAAAATCCTTCTTCAAAAGATTCGCCGTTTCTACCATTATAGGGAGATGTCTCCTGAGTTCTCCCTTTCTGCTGCCAGGTAGTAGCCCTATAGTTGGCAATCCTGGATCAAGACCCAAACTTGACAAAAATTCTTCTCTATCGTGCTCCACATGGATTACATCTACCAACGGGTGGCCTACAAATCTGGCATTCACTCCCCTTTTCCTCAAAAAACCTTCTTCAAAGGGAAGGATCACAGCGCAGGCGTTGCAAAAGGATCGCAAGAGCTTTGTCCGATGCTCCTTCCAAGCCCATACCTGGGGGGTGATGTAGTACATCACAGGGATTCCAAGTCGAGAGGCATAGCGTAGGACTTTCAAATTAAATCCAGGATAGTCTATAAGCACCAGGAGATCTGGCCGTTTATTTTTCAAGTATCTTTTTACTAGGCTGTATGCTGAGTAAATATGCCTGATTTCTCGCAAAATCTCGGTGAGGCCAACAACGGAAAGAAGCGATGCATCATAGAGCGTTCTCAGGCCCTGTTTCTTCATTAGCTCCCCGCCGATTCCTGAAAAGCCTATTTCAAAGGGAGCTAACTCTCGGATGGCCTTTATTAAGTTTGCTCCATGAAGATCTCCTGATGCCTCTCCTGCAATTAGAAAGATTTCTTTCCTATGCACTCTTCATAAACTCCGAGCCCTTCCTGAATTTTTGCCTTGATCTGTTGGGCTACCTCGAGGGCCTTGAGCCCGTCTTCTCCGGCAACCTTGGGCTTTACTCCATTTTTGATGCAATCAACAAAATGCATGAGTTCATCCATCAATATATCTGACCTTTCATGAGAGATTGGCCTGGGAACGATTGCCTCTGTTGGAGGCCTTTCTAAATCTGCTGTCACCATGAGGTTACTTTGTTCAAGACAGTCTGCGGACAGATATAAGCCTGGCTGGAATATCCTGATTCGCCTCATGGTCTGAAGGGATATACGGCTTGCAGTAAGGTTTGCATTGCAGCCATTTTCAAACATTATCCTTGCGTTGGCGATATCTATCTTAGGACTGAGCACAGGGACTCCAACGGCCCTGATCTCTTTAATCTCTGAATTCACAAATGCAAGGGTAAGATCAATATCGTGGATCATGAGATCGAGAATGACGTCCACGTCCAATGCCCTTTCCTTAAATCCGCTGAGCCTATGGGCCTCGATAAAGAGTGGCTTCTCAACGTGATCTTCCAAAAATCTTATTGCTGGATTAAATCGCTCCAAATGGCCCACCTGAAGAATACACCCTTTTTCCTTAGCTATCTCGATGAGCGCTTCAGCCTCATAAAGATGTTCAGTAATTGGCTTTTCAACTAGACAATGGACCCCGGCTTCAAGGAAATATTTTGCAATCTCAAAGTGTTGATTTGTAGGCACAACTATGCTGACGGCATCTACTTCTGAAGCTATCTCTCTATAATCTTTTATAAAACGCGAACCAGTTTCTTTTGCTACTTCCTCTCCTCTCTTTTCTGAGATATCACACACATACAAAAGTTCAACATCTTGCATCGATGCATATTTCTGGGCATGAAATCTGCCGAGATACCCTACTCCTATAACTCCTACCTTCATCATATCTCACTCCATAATCTACGATTAGTGATTCACGGTGTAGGAGCACGGTTCACGGCGCCAGGTGCATAATCGGGGGTTTGGAGAGATAACGTACACCGTTTACCGTGTACCGTGGACCGTTTACCGCTCTGTGAAGTTTACGTTGGATCAATTCCAACGATGGCTATTCCATGTTGATCAGCCAATTCTATGGCCTTTTCTCTGTCAAAAAAAAGGCTTTTTCCAGCCTCTAGGGCGAGCACCCTTGCCTTTGCCTCAATCATTTGCCTTATGGTGCCAAGGCCGGCAGAGGGAACGTCAAATCTCAGATCCTGATCTGGTTTTGCAACCTTTACCACAACTGCTCCCTGACCTGTGAGCCTACCACCTCTCGCAATTGTCTCATCTGTCCCTTCCATGGCCTCTACTGCCACAACTGTTCGATCTTTAACCACTATAGTCTGTCCGATGTCAAGGGCCCCTATCTTTTTTTGGATTGCGTAGCCAAACTTAATGTCTTCTTCTTCATCCTTAGTGGGCCTACGCTTTGTCAATATACCTTTAGGGGTATATAGGTCCTCTAGAAAATATGTGGAGGGAACGATTTCTATCCCCTCTTTTTCCAATTCCCCTGAAACGGCTCTTAGGATAGAATCATCAAGTCTTGAACCAATTTTTCGCCATAAATTTAAGGCCCTTATATCAGGCCTTACATCATAGAACATCCTCTTTTTGGTGATGGTTCCTGCAAACAGGGCCTTTTTGCATCCATTTTTTTTTAGGGTCTTGATAATCTTTCCAAGCTGCCCAAGATGTACCCATTTGGTCACATGGGCGTGTTTTTCTATCTCTTGAGATGTCTCGCCCTTGTGGGCAATGGCTATTACTAGCTTATTGGCCTCCCTTGCCGACTTTGCACAGAGGATGGGGAAATTACCTCCCCCTGCAACAATGCCAAAAGGTTCTTGGTTAGCGTCCATTCTCCTCTTCACCTGCCCTAGGAATTCCCATCTTGGAGTCTTCTATAAACTTCAAAAAATTCAACACCTCTTGAAATTCCCCATATATTGTTCGGGCTTCCTCTATTGCATCTTTTAGATGACCCTCTCTTTGAAACACTATCCTATAGCTGTCTCTTAAGGCCTTTAGGACATCTCTTGAAAAACCGTGACGCTTGAGCCCTATGAGATTAAGTCCATAGACATTTCCTCTCTGGCCCCAATAGCGAAGATAGGGAGGTATATCCTTATTTACACCACTCATTCCACCTAAAAAGGCATATTCTCCAATTTTACAAAATTGATGGACTGCACTAAGGCCTCCTATCACTACAAAGTCTCCTACCACTACATGGCCTGCAAGGGTTGCTCCATTGGCCATAATGACCCTATTGCCCACCTGACAGTCATGTGCAATATGGGAATATGCCATTATCATACAGCCCTTTCCTACCCTGGTGACACCGCCACCATCCTTGGTGCCCCTGTGTATGGTAACAAATTCCCTGACCTGAGTCCCCTCTTCAATAATCACCTTGGTGGGCTCACCAGCATATTTAACATCCTGAGGCGCTGCACCAATTGAGGCAAACTGAAATATTTTGCACTGAGGTCCAATGGTAGTATTACCTTCTATTACTGCGTGAGGGCCTACATATACCCCATCCTGGAGCTCAACCTCTTTTCCTATTACTGCATAAGGGCCAATTGTCACATTATTACCGAGCCTAGCCCCGTCTTCCACCACTGCTGTTTTGTGTATGTTAATATTGCTTCCCAAAGTTTTCCCCCATTATGACTTTTTATGTTCCTGCGGCCATCATCCCGTCACCTATTCTTCCTTTTGAACAGCCGCCATCAATTCGGCCTCAGCCACTATCTTTCCATCTACAAACGTCTCACCCTTCATCTTCCATATATTAGCCTTTTTCTTTAAAAGGGTAAGTTTCATTAAGAGCTGATCCCCTGGTCGAACAGGACGTCTGAACTTGACCTTGTCCATACCTGCAAATACCAACAAACTGTCTTTTAGCGATGGCTCAGTCTTTTTTGCAAACAAAATCCCGGCCTGAGCCATGGCCTCGAGTATTAGTACTCCGGGCATTATGGGTTCACCTGGAAAGTGCCCCTGAAAGAAGGGTTCATTTATTGTACAGTTCTTGATGCAGGTTATTGACTCGTCAGCCACAAAATCTGATATCCTATCTACTAGCAAAAAGGGATATCTATGAGGTAAAAGCTCTAAAATCTCATTGTGATCCATCAATCCCCTCCTTCTTGAGTTCTCGTACGGCCTTCTTCAGAGACGACACCTCTTTGAAGAGCTCTGGAAGCCTTTTCACTAGAGAAGACACCTTTAACCACACCCTATGCGGTACAGCAGGACTCCCTGAGACAATTGAGTCGTCTGGAATGCTTTGAGCAACACCACTCTGTGCCCCAATCTTCACTCTGTCGCCGATCTTTATATGACCAACTACTCCAACCTGGCCTCCAAGCATACAATTTTTACCTATGCTAGTGCTCCCTGCTATGCCAACCTGGGAGACAATTATGGTATTTTCACCAATATTACAATTGTGGGCAATCTGTACAAGGTTATCTATCTTGGTCCCCTTTGAGATCCTCGTTTCACCAAAAGTGGCACGGTCAATGGTAGTATTTGCTCCAATCTCGCAGTCATCCTCTATAACCACTCTGCCTACCTGAGGAATTTTTACAAAACTCAAGCCATCCTGGGCAAATCCGAATCCATCACTCCCAATGACAGCTCCTGCATGTATGATACATCTTCTGCCTATAACTGTTTTGCTATAGAGCGTAACATTGGCATATATGGTTGAATCATCCCCGATCTCACAATCATCACCTATGAAAACCCCTGGATAGATAGTGACCCTTTTTCCTATTTTCACTCTATCGCCTATGTAGGCCCCAGGATAAATGGTGACTTCCTTTTCTATTGACGCGTCTTGGCCAATTCGTGCCCCTTCCATGACCCCTTTAGCCAAAAAGGGTTTGCTAATAAAGAAATTGAGTACCTTTGCAAATGCCAGATACGGATCCTTTACAAAGACTGAAGGCACAGGGCTTTCCATTGACCAGTTCTGTGGAAGAATTAGAGCTGAGGCCCTAGTCTCTAGCACTTTGTCCTTGAGACGTGTTCCTACGGCAAAGCTAATCTCACCGGGACCCGCCTGGTCAAGGGGTGCAATGGCCCTTATTTTAAGGTCCTCAGGGCCTGCTAACCTACCATCTACAAGCTCACTTATCTCTTTAAGAGTCAATTCCTTCATATCATTATCCTTTATATGAGTCATCATCCAATCTTTTGCCACAGGCTGGAAGACCTCACCACAGCCTGAAAATTTATATCTAAAATCGCAGTCCGTCTTTTACACTTTCCAGACGAACGCACTCAGGCGCTCTTGTAAAGTATTAGAAACTTCCTCCCATCCTAAATTCCCAATTACTCTTTTCTTCACCCACTTTGGTGTTGAGATTATAACCCCACTCGATTCTAAGGGGTCCCATTGGAGAAAGCCAACGGACTCCAAAGCCAACAGAGTAACGAACATCTCCAAAACCAGCGTTGGAAAAATTCTCCCAGACGTTCCCAGTGTCAAAGAAGACCACACCGTGAAGGCCCATGTCCCTTATCAAGGGGAAGATACCTTCTGTCTGTGCATAGGCCATGAATTCACCACCTACCCTCTCACCTGTTGCTGGATCAATGGGGCTGACCCTGCCGTACTTATAACCTCTAATAGAGTCAATACCGCCCAGGAAGAATCTCTCATATACTGGAAGTTTTCCCCCGGTTCCTTGTGTAATATAGCCTGATCCAACGCGGATGTGTCCAACAAGACTCTTCCACAATTGGTGATAATAACTCAATGTACCTTCAACCTTTATATAGGCGCTATCACCTCCGAGCACTCCACCTGCATACTCGGTATTTATGCTATTATTCCATCCAATAGTGGGAAGATAATAATCATTTCTGGTATCATATCTAAGTCCAAGGCTTATTGCCCTTGTAGTGTGGATGTCTAAAGACTCTCTGATTATCTGTGAGGAAAATACAGAGAGGTCTGAAAGTGTGGTGTTATCGATCCTCAGCCCCCAATATATGTTTAGATTATCTGAAAGGGGATAGCCAAGCCTCACTGCTCCACCACTGCTATCCTTAGTATAGTCATCATATTGCCTATTCCAATTATATAAATCAAAACCAAATGAAAGACGGGTATCTCTCAGATATGGTTCCACAAAACTCAATGAATACCGGTTAGTGGTGGAACCAAGTAGGCCTTTAAAGCTCAATGTCTGGCCTTTTCCGAGGAAGTTTCGCTGGCTTATCTCGCCCATCAAGATCAATTTATCGACTGAACTGTAACCAGCACCTATACTAAAGGTTCCGGTGGGGCGCTCCTTTACCTTTACTCTCAGACGCATTGTGTCATCACTAGAACCCCTTTCTGGTGTGAGATTTATATCCTCAAAGTATCCAAGACGTCCCAGTCGCTGTCTGCTTTTCCTAAGTCCAGACGCACTAAAGGGTTCAAGTTCGTTGACCCTCAATTCACGCCTGATCACCTTGTCTCTAGTTCTGGTATTCCCGACGATCTCTATACGTTCAAAATGGACCTTAGGGCCAGTTGCAACCCTGAATGTAATATCTACGATCTTCTTATCACGATGTTTTTTGATATCCGGTGTCGTATCTGCATAGGCAAAACCTTCATCTGCAAATATATCATTCAACTTGATGATATCTTGCCTCAAAGTCTCCTGATTAAATTTTTCCCCTGGTTTGGTCTGAATTTTGCTTAAAAGAAGTGTCTTATCTTTAAAATAATCTTGGGCTACATCAACCTTGCCTATCTTATAGACTTCTCCCTCTTCAACTGGAATGGTTATGTATATCCACTTACCCCTTCGTTCTACCTTAGGTTTCCCAACCCTTGCATCTATGTATCCTTGATTGTGATAATATGCGCTAATCCTACCCCTGTCTCTGTCCAATGCATCCCATTTAAGTACTGCCGCATCCCCCTTTAACAAGGACAACCAGTTTGAAATAGACGGTTTCCAAATAGGCTGCTTTTCCTTGGTTTCCATGAGGGCTTTGAGTTCATCATCTGAAAATGCCTTATTACCCACGATCTTGATTTCTTTAATTAATACCTTTTCTCCTTCAAATATATCAAAGGTGACGTCTGCTGCCTCTTGAGACACCTGTACATAAGACGGTGTGACCTTAGTACCAAGATAGCCCTTTTCAGCATACAATGCTTCGATCTTTTGGGCGTTCTCTACAAGTTTTTTGTCATTTATTATGTCATACCTCTTTAAATCTATCGCCTCTTTTAGCTTATCATCCTTAATCACCTTATTTCCTTTAAAAATGATCTTTCGAATGGAAGGCTTCTCCCGTACTATATAGGTAATGATCTTTCCATCTGGACTATCTTCAACATCAACCCGAATATCATCGAAAAAGCCCATCTTAAATATCTGTTTTATTGAATCCCTAATCTTAACGGGATCATACATATCATCCTCTTTGATGAGCGATTTCTGAAGAATTGCATCGGTGTCCGCACGTCTATTTCCAACAACCCGTAGCTTTGCAACTTTTAGCGGTTGAGTTAATTCATCTGCCAAGATATCAACGAGATGCGTAACCAAAGGAGATTGATCGGCAATAGTACCTTCCTTTGACAATAGCTGTTTCTTTTTCTTTCCAGGCCCTAACCACATTGCATCTAAATTGATGCTCATGGCCTTCCCCATGACGATCAAAGAGCCTGCAACCAAAAACTGGGCCCCTTGGTTCGCGCAGGCCTTGGCGACATCTGATTCATCAGACTTTGAAGAATCCTCAATGGGAATTGCCTCTATACCTTTTCCAGCAAGCTTTCGAATGATTGAGTCGCGGATATCCTTAGATAATCCCTTAAAATCTAAAGGACCTATATATTCTGGTTCAAGGATGCAGGCCTTAATGGGAGGAGAAATGACCTTGGCATCACAGATCTTAGACAGTGGGAAAATAAGATAAAGAATACATAAGAATAAAATCTTATTCATCTCTAAACTCCTCAAGCACACCTTTTGAAAGGAGGAATGTACGTGTAGCTATACGGGAAAGCCTTGGGTTGTGGGTTACAAACACGATAGTTGTGCCGAACTCTCTATTTATTAAGGAAAAAAGCTCTGCGACCTTATCAGTAGCAGCCTCATCGAGATTGCCCGTAGGTTCGTCTGCGAAGAGGATATCAGGCTGTTTTACCATAGCACGGATTATTGCCACCCGCTGTTGTTCTCCCCCTGAAAGTAATTTAACAGGACTGTTGATCCTATCAGAAAGATCAAGGAGATCAAACAGTTTCTTAGCATGTTCCTTGACCTTCTTCAATGAGGCCCCTTGAATTAAAAAAGGCATACAGGCATTTTCAATAGCAGAAAACTCCGGAAGCAGGTGATGCATCTGAAATACGAACCCAAGCCTTTCATTTCTCAATCTTGCGAGTTCATTTGAGCCGAGCTGGGAGACATCGGTACCAAAGAGCAAGACTTTACCTCGTGTTGGCCGGTCAAGGGTGCTCAAAAGATGAATGAGAGTGGTCTTTCCCACTCCTGACGCCCCCATGATACTAATAATCTCGCCTTGGAAAAAACTACAGCTAAGCCCCTTCAGGACCACTGCGTCATGGCCGTTGAATAAATATTGACGATAAATCGATTTAGCTTCTATAATAGGCTGCAATTTTTTTATCTAATATAAAAATTAAACACTCACAAATTCGATCATTAAAATTTTAAAAATAACTAAATAAAACAGGCACACTTAAATTATGAAAATATCTTGCTATAAGCCTATTCATGGTTTATTATATCAAAATTTGAATATCGAATATATTTAAAATTTCAAATTCACTCTTTATAGTAAGTTGGCAATGATAGTTCAGGACTTTACTTCAGTCAATGAGGACAAAGTGACTCAACTAGAAAATTTTTTATTGATTAAATTTCCTAATCATGTTAACTCAGTGCCCATGTCAGAACTCGGGGATGCCTTCAGATTCCTTGCTCGAGGGTTTCAATACCCCACGGAATTGGAATTCATCCAAATCGGATGGGAAGTAATCGAAAAGTTATCTAATGACCTTTCCATTACAGTCCCACCAAATAGACCACCACAAGACCTCAAAGAACTCCAGGCAGAATATGTGAGGCTATTTATAAGTTCACCATTAGGTGTAGCTGCCCCACCGTACGCATCTTATTACATGAACAAAAGTGGGCTTCTGCTTCAAGAAGGGGCACAGGAGGCCCTTAGGTTTTACCGGGAGATAGGTGTTGAGCCTGAGAACAGTTCAGAGGCCCCAGACCACATTTCCCTTGAACTGGCCTTTATAGGCATGTTGCTTGACCAAAATAGAGTGCAACTACTCAATACTTTCATAGAAAAACACATGATGATTTGGTATCCCAATTTTTTAAAAGACCTTTTAAAGGCAAACCCCTCATATTGGTACCAGCAATTGGGGCTAGTAACTCAGGCATTGTTAGAGAAAATCACTAGAAAGGAGGAATTAGATGAAGCGACGTGATTTTTTAAAGCTCTCTGCCTCATCCACACTGGCTTTGGCAGCACTTGGGATGGATAAACAAGGAGGGTTTTTTAAGCCATCGAAATCCTTTGCCAAGAGCCAGGATCTTCCGGGAAGCCTTGGGGCAAAAGAAATTACTAGTGTTTGCGAAATGTGTTTTTGGCGGTGCCCTATTGTGGCAAAAGTAAAGGATGGAAAACTCGTCAAGATAGAAGGAAATCCCAAGAGTCCTGCAAATGGGCCAAGGGTCTGTGCAAGAGGTAATTCAGGAGTCCAGCTACTCTATGATCCAGACAGGCTAAAATACCCTTTGAAACGAGTTGGAGAAAGAGGTGAAGGAAAGTGGGCAAAGATCACCTGGGATGAAGCCCTGGATGAAATTGCCTACAATATGGATAAGGTCAGGAAAAAATATGGTCCCCATGCCCTGGCATACTTTGACCACGGCGCAAGTGCCGAATTCATGAGGGAGATCTTTAAGGCCCTGGGAACTGAGAATTATTCCAGCGAACCCGCTTTCTTCCAGTGTGTTGGCCCAGTTGTCATGGCTTATATATACTCAATGGGATACGTAGTATCTGGCACAAGGCAGTGGGTTGACATGGCTAATGCCAAGGCCATGCTTCTCGTAGGTTCCCATATTGGAGAAAACGTCCACGTTTCCCATGTGAGGGAATTTGTCGAAGGCCTTAGCAAGGGAGCAAAGTTGATCGTAGTAGATCCCAGATTCTCTGCTGCGGCAAACAAGGCCGATATATATCTCCCAATTCGTCCAGGCACAGATACTGCACTCCTTCTCGCTTGGATAAACTATGTCATACAAAACAACCTCTATGACAAAAAATTCGTTGAGAAAAACTGCATTGGTTTTGAGAAAGTCAAGGCTTCAGTCAAAGATTATAGTCTTGAGTGGGCAGCACGTATCTGCGATCTCAAGGTAGAAGACATAAAGAGGGCCATAGAGATCCTTGCAGAAAACAGGCCTCATGTAGCCATTCACCCAGGACGCCACAGTACTTGGTATGGAAGGGGTGATGTTGGCCGCCATCAGGCACTTGCTATATTGTCGGCCCTCTTTGGCGCAGTAGGACAAAAGGGCGGACTGTATTTCCCCACTCCAATAAAAAAACCCCATGCACATTGTACGGGATGCGAAGGTGAAAACGAAATCGAAGAACCTGAAACATCTCTCAGGGACAACTATCCGTTTATTGGACCACTGCCGGGTACACCAACAAATGAGATTATAAAGGCCACAATTACAGGCAAACCTTATCCCATTAGGCTGTGGGGAATAAATGGAGTAAACGTAATACAGACCATACCAAATCCCTATGAGACCATGAAGGCCATCAAGAGCCTCGACTTTATCTTCTGTGAAGAGATGCTCCCTGGAGAAACTGCCATTTGGTCAGATATCGTTCTTCCAGGGGCAACGTATCTTGAACGCTACGATGCCGTCTACACATACGAGGGGCTCACCCCATATTTGACAGTGCGTCAACCAGTTACAAAGCCACTCTTTGAAGTGAAAACTCCATACTGGATTGCTCAACAACTCGCAAAGAGATTGAATCTTGAATGCTTTACCTGTAAGGACGAAGTTGAATTCATTGAAGAAGAACTCAAAGAGGTCGGCCTCAGCCTGGAAAAACTCAATAAAGAGGGTGGAATTGTCACCTTTAAGGCAAATCCATACAGAAAACCAGATGAACTAAAGATGCCGACTGAATCTGGGAAGATCCTCCTCGCCGTGGAAGATTTTGAAGATGAGGACTTTGACCCAGTACCTCGATTTATTCCAACCCCAGCACCTCCAAAAGGCTATGCCAGACTAATATATGGCCGCGTGCCAGTACATACCTTCTCAAGGACCATGAACAACCTATGGCTGAACCACGAGTGTCCTGAAAATCAGGCATGGATAAACGATGAAGTTGCAGCCAAAATAGGCGTCAAGGACGGCGATGAAATCATCCTTGAAAACCAAGACGGCTATAAGTCCAATCCTATAAAGGCAAAAGTGACTCCGGGTATTCGTCCTGATTGTATTTATATTGCACATGGATTTGGAAGCAAATCAAAACACCTTACAAAGACCTATGGTAAGGGCGCAAGCGATCAGTTCCTCATAACTAACAATCAAAATGATCCTTTTATGGGAAGCACAAGCAAGAGAACCAATTTCGTTAAAATCATAAAGGGCAACAAATCCCTTGCTATTCCTGAGATTAGGCCTGTGCCTAATGAGATCCCGCGCTTCCAGGCAAAAAGGGCATAATGGGAGGTGACTATGAGCCAATATGCAATGGTAATCGATCTTGACAGATGTGTTGGATGTCATGCCTGCGCAGTGGCATGTCGTGCAGAGTGGAAGGTCCCTACAGAAGAGGGATATCGCAGAAATTGGGTTAAACGCATAGGACCTGAAAAGACCCCCTACGGGCTTTCATATACCTTCTATCCAGGATTGTGTAATCATTGTGACAATCCCGTGTGCGTAAGCGTTTGTCCGGCCGATCCGGAAGAGAGGGAATTCAAATCCTTCAAAGACGGTAAGACCAAAAAGATGACGATCAAGGCAACCTTTAAAGAGCCATTTACAGGGATTGTCCTTATAGACAAAGAGCGTTGCCTTGGTTGCGGCTCATGTGTAGATGCATGTCCATATGGGGCAAGATATCTGAATGAGACCCTAGATGATCCCAAGGCTGACAAGTGTACATTTTGCTTTGAACGTATTGCCTTAGGGGAAAAGCCAGCGTGCGTAAAGACCTGTATAGCCGATGCCAGAATCTTTGGCGACCTTTCTGATCCAAACTCTGAGGTCTCAAAGCTGGTAAAAGCCGGTGCAAAAAGGCTTGAATCCAAGGTTGTAAAAATAGGGCCAAATGTCTATTGGAAAGGCAAGGAAAAAGACATTTACGCACTGTTGAAAAACTACGCTCCCCAAACACGGACATGGGAAGAAGTGAAGAATGGTCCGGATTTCAAGAGGCGGACGATATTAAGGGCAGCAATAAAAAATCCGTTATTTAACCCAAAGGGTTAGGAATTTCTGGGGGTCGCAAATTGCGGCCCCCTTTTTTTGTCTATCACCATAGGCTAGACATTAAATACCTTGCAGAATCAACTATTACATGCCACTTACCCGAAGCATTGATTGCAGTTACCCATGAGACAATCACTATAAATATCAGCATACTATATATCAAAAATTCCCGTCGCTTACTGAACCCCACCAGCGATTCCGGATTGACACCGATTAGTCCACCCAATAATATCCCAACAAAAAAGCCAGTGAGATGCGCCATTCGGTCAGTGGTCTCATCACCCACTCCCAAAAAAGAAAGGAGCGCCACCCCAGCCCCCAAATAAATAAAAGGTCTTCGAAACGAGTATTTTTCTCTTATGGCCCTTATGAATAAGAAACCTGAGATCGACCCCAATGCCCCAAAAACCGCGGTGGATGCCCCTACAGAACTCCCAACATTATGGTTCAAGATTATTGAAATGAAATTGCCAAGCACCCCAGAAGAAACTACCAGGGTCCATGCCAGTGGTGGCCCCACCATATTGGCCAAAAGGATCAAAAAAATTGTACCCAAAGACATATTTGAAAGCAGATGTACTGGATCAACGTGTAGGGTCAGGGCAGTGACTGGACGCCACCATTGGCCATGTAGGACTGCGTCCCTCTGATTTGCCCCTATGTTAAAAAGCGTTGGCCTCAATGCATCTGATACAAATAGGGAAAGTATTGAAGAAACGACAATACATACAAATACTATTCCCTCGACCCTCTTGAGTTCATACGTAGTTTTGGGCCTCTTTGGCCATAGGTAATTTTCCCTTTCAAAGGCCTCTATCTCTAGGAGTGCCTCACGATAACGATCCTCTTCAACGACAATCTCAATATAGTCATTTTGGAACCGTATGGTATGTCCAATCCCTCTGGAATGAAGGACTAATGACCAAATACTTGCAGTCTCAGGATCTTGAGCCCTTATAACATTCATCAAAAGCTTCGTAAGCCATTTAAGGCCAAAGACATGGTATAAATTCTCGATAGAGCTCCTTGTAAGAGCTTGTAGGAACCATGGAAGCAAGGGACAAAGGGTGCTGAGAGGCCCATGCCTCCCGCACCCAATAACAAAGGGAAATGAGTGTCCTCGTAAACGCTTACAGAAATTCTATTTCATCCCCTACCCTAACAGTACCTCCTTTGAGGACCCGGGCAAATACGCCTTCTCTAGGCATAATACAGTCTCCGGCCATCTTATATATAGCACACTTTGTATGACACTTTTTGCCAATTTGGGTGATCTCCAAAAGGGCCTCTTTTCCTATCTTAAGCTTTGTTCCAACAGGAACTTTGGGCCAATCTATACCAACGGTTGCTATGTTTTCCGCATAGGCTCCAAACCCTACATCGAGCCCCTTTTCTTTTTGTGCCTCTATTCTTTCAGAGGCCAGGAAACTAACCTGCCTATGCCACGGTCCGCCATGGGCATCTCCCTCTACTCCAAAATCCTCGATTAGCCTGACTTCTTCAACTGGGAGCTTCTGTACCCCCTTTTCCTTACTTATGGCCAGGGATACGACCTTTTTCATATTTACCTCCTAAGTTGTTTATCCTAAATCCTGGCTGACATATACCAGAAAAAATTTCCTCTGCCCTCTTCTATATTTGACGAACTCAGCAATTACACGTTTAACATTTTTAAAAAATCATAAATTCGATTTTCAATATATCAATATACATTATAAATCCCCATTGTGTCTATAGTGAATCAAGATTGATTCTATTTCAACATGCCATCTTCACTGGGCTTTAAGAATGTTATTGACATAATGATGCTTGTTTGTTAGACACTTAATAAATAGCTCGTTGGGGGAGCCCGGGGTAACGGGCTGAGAGGAAGGCTTATCAATCCCGCCTTCGACTCCTAACACCTGAACTGGGTAATACCAGCGTAGGGAAACGAGTTTTACTAACTAGAAAAAGTAAAGCCGTCCTTATGCTGGACGGCTTTTTTATTTGTTGGAGGCGTTATGAACAAAACTTTATTACAAGAGCTTAGACAAGGAATAATTCCAGAATGGCTTAATCAACTAGCAGAAAAGGAAGAAATTTCCCTCAACAATCTGGTAGATAACATCCTCAAGGGGGAGGCAGTAGTCCTGGGCCACAGAACAAACCGTGGTCCTATGGTAGTTGGCAAGGGGGTCAAAACCAAAGTCAATGCGAACATTGGAGCAAGTACCCTAACATCCAATCTGGAAACAGAGCTCAGGAAACTCAAAGCAGCACTCAAGGCCAAGGCAGATGCAGTAATGGACTTGTCCCTTGCAGAAAACATCAAAGAAATCAGGAAAAAGATATTGGCCTCTTCTCCAGTTCCCGTGGGTACTGTACCAATTTATGAGGAAGCTACCCTAGCCCGGACCAAGCGCGGGGCCACTGTAAGGCTTGATGCCGACGAGTTCTTCACTGTAATCGAAGACCAGATGAAAGACGGAGTTGATTTTGTCACTGTTCACTGTGGAGTTACCAAAAGGCTTGTGGAAAAGCTCAGTGAAAAACCACGCTTAGCAGGCATTGTCTCAAGAGGTGGTGCCATTACCGCTGCCTATATCAAACATACTGGAAATGAAAACCCACTTTATGAATACTATGATAGACTCCTTGATATCGCAGAAAAATATGACTGTGTACTCAGCCTCGGCGATGGAATGAGACCAGGGGCCATAAATGATGCATCGGACTTTTTTGAAGTTGGTGAGCAAGAAATATTGGGCGAACTCCAAAAAAGGGCCTTTGAAAGAGGCGTGATGACCATGATTGAAGGGCCTGGTCATGTACCACTTCATCTCGTAGCCGAGTCAGTAAAGAGGATAAAGGCCCTTACAAACAATGCACCTCTTTACCTCTTAGGACCATTGGTAACAGATATTGCCCCTGGCTACGACCACATCACATCAGCAATTGGGGCAGCTGTAGCAGGGATGTCTGGAGCAGATTTCATATGTTATGTGACCCCTTCCGAGCACCTTGGACTTCCGTCTGAACAAGATGTGTTCGACGGAGTCATTGCTTCAAGAATCGCTGCACATGCAGCAGATATAACCAAGGGCCTGGAATCTGCCATCAAGTGGGATGAAGAATTGTCTATTGCCAGGAGAGACCTGGATTGGGACAGGCAAATTGCACTTTCTATTGATCCTGAGAAGGCCAGGCGTATACGAAAAGAAAGGTCTGGTGAAGGTGCCTGCACAATGTGCGGGGAATACTGCGTATTTTTAGTGCTCAAGGACGTAGAAGAGATCAACGCAGATCTAGTCAAAAAATAAAACCAAGAGGAATTTAAACACCATGAGAGAGATAGACATCACTAAGGCAATAATTGATAAGCATATAGAGGAATTGAATAAATGCCTGTGCAGTGATGTAGTGATTGTAGGAGCTGGACCATCCGGTCTTGTAGCTGGTAGTATTTTGGCCCAAAAGGGATACACAATTACAATATTCGAAAAGCGTCTTGCCCCAGGTGGTGGAATCTGGGGTGGTGGAATGGGCTTTAAGTATGTGATAATACAAAAAGAAGCCCTAGACATAGTAGAAGAATTCAATATACCCTATGAAAAGTACTCTGACGATTTATATGCCGTTGACGCAATAAACTTTGCCTCTGGTCTGATACTAGAGGCAGGAAAACGCGGTGTGCATATTTTCAATCTCATTGCAGTCGAAGATCTATTGGTGAGAGAAGGACGTGTACAGGGTGTAGTCATCAACAATACTTTTGCCAAGATGAATCAGTTCCCAATAGATCCACTTACAATAGAGGCAAAGGCCGTTGTAGATGCAACGGGTCACGAACACGAGGTAGTAAAGACCCTTAGCCAAAAAAACGACGTGACGCTAAATACTCCTACTGGAAAGCCCCTGGGAGAAAGAAGCCTTTTTGCAGAAACTGCTGAAAAGGCTGTTGTCACCAATACCAAGGAGGTATATCCTGGACTGTACGTATGCGGAATGGCAACTGCCGCTGTATACGGTGGATATAGAATGGGCCCGATCTTCGGTGGAATGCTCATGTCAGGCAAAAAACTTGCCGGACTATTAGAAGAGGCCCTCAAGGCATAAACCCAGATTAGGCAGCTCGAAAGTTTGCCGAAGATGCAAGAAGGCACCCCTTTATAGAGGGGCACTTCCTGTGCTGCAGTGCCTAGGACTTGCAGCACAGGAGATAACGATCTCGCAGTACCTTTCGCCTTGCTTTAAAAAAAACTGTGAAGGCATATGAGAGGTGCTATCGCAGCTTTTGGCTATTAATGGCCAGGCAACAGATTATAATAAAATGAAATACGAGGACTGAGTAAAAATAGGACTATGACAGTACTAGACCTAATTGGGAATACCCCGCTCATTCCAATCCGGAAGCTTAACCCTTATAAAAACGTCCAGATTCTCGCCAAACTTGAAGGATTCAATCCTGGCGGCTCAGTAAAGGACAGGGTCGCCCTTTCCATGATAGAAAGGGCCGAAAAAAGAGGGGAACTCACAAAAGACAAAATAGTCCTTGAGGCAAGTAGCGGCAATACTGGCATAGGCCTTGCCATGGTGTGTGCTGTTAAGGGCTACAGATGCCTTATTGCCATGAGCGAGGCAGCAAGTATTGAGCGTCGAAAGATCATGCAGGCATTTGGCGCAGAGATAATGCTCACACCTGCGAGGCTCAGCACTGATGGTGCCATAGAGGCCGTGTACGAACTCTATCGCAAAGAGCCAGAAAAATATTTCTGCACAGATCAATTCAACAATCCCGACAACTGGAAGGCCCATTACTACGGTACTGCAATGGAGATATGGGAGCAGACCCAGGGAAAAGTAGATTGCATATGTGCCACCATGGGGACAACTGGAACATTGATGGGCATAGCCAAAAGGATGCGAGAGCTAAATCCAAAGGTCAGGATCGTTGGTGGTGAACCCAATTATGGCCACCGCATCCAGGGCCTGAAGAATATGAAGGAATCATATAAACCGGGAATTTATGACAAGAGCATCGCAGACCGCATAAGGACTGTAAATGATGACGAGGCCTTTGAACTCGCTCGCGAGCTCGCACGGGTTGAGGGAATATTTGTAGGCATGAGTTCCGGAGCCGCCCTCAGCCTGGCTCTCAAAGAGGCTTCCGAGATGAAAAGTGGCACAATTGTTGTCATATTCCCAGATGGTGGAGAAAGGTATCTCAGTACCTCATTGTTCCAGGTTCCTGGAGAATTTGAGACGGAAAAGTCTGGGGTACTACGTTTTTACAATTCTCTAACACGCAAAAAAGAGCCATTTGAGCCAATCTCCAAGGGGAAAGTGGGTATTTATTCATGTGGCCCAACGGCCTATGAACACGCACATCTTGGACTTTGCAGGCGCATGGTAGTGGCTGATCTGTTGAGAAGGGTCCTGGAGCATATTGGCTATAAGGTGACCCATGTAATGAATATTACTGATATAGACGATAAAACCGTTAATGGGGCCCTAAAGTCTGGACAAAACTTAAAAGATTTTACAGAAAAATACATCAAAAGCTTTCTTGAAGATGCCAAGACATTAAATATAAAAATCCCAACACATTTGCCTAAAGCCAGCGAACACATAAATGAAATGATTGATATCTCTAAGCGTCTCATAGACTCTGGCATGGCCTATGAAAAACACAGTTCAGTATATTTTGATATATCCAAACTCCCTAGTTACGGTGCCCTTACCCATATAGACACAGACAAGGTAATTGTGGGCAGAACAGTTGACCTTGACGAATATGATAAGGACAGTCCTTTGGACTTTACACTTCTCAAGCGGATTAGCCTCCAGGAGCTAAAGGCGGGCATTGGCTTTGAAAGCCCGTGGGGGAAAATAAGACCTGGCTGGCACATTGAGTGCGTGGCCATGAGCATGAAATATCTAGGGGAATTCTTCGACATCCACACAAGCGGTACAGATCTCATGTTCCCCCATCATGAAAATGAAATTGCCATCTCAAAGGCGCTAAATGGGACGTCTCTTGCGAAGACTTGGTTACACAGTGAACTCGTATTCGTCGATGGCAAAAAGATGTCGAGGTCTGCTGGAAATGTCGTGACCCTAAAAGATCTCATAAAAAAGGGTTATACAGGAAGGCAGGTAAGGTTTTTCCTCTTACGTTCATACTATAAAAGCCCCATCCAGTTCTCATTTTCATACCTTGAAGAGGCAATACGTGCATTGAAGAGACTGGATAACTTCACTGGAGACCTGATTTCCCTAACCATGGAAAGAAAACTCGAGGATAATGAGCAGATTCCTGCATCAGAACAGGAAAATAATTTCATTGAAATAATCAAAAAATATGAGCATACCTTCTGGGAAGGCATAAACGACGATCTCAACACCCCAAAGGCCATTGGGTCCATTTTCCAACTTGCAAGATACTTTAATCCAATAATCTTAAAGGGTGAGATTTCTACACCATGCCTCGAACGGCTTTTATCAGTACTAAAAGAATTCGATTCAGTCCTATCGATACTGAATCTGAAATTTCCAGACCACGACGATGTCATCAAGGTCCGAGAGCTCATCCAGATGAGAGAACAAGCTCGTTCAAAAAATGATTGGATCAAGGCAGATGCTATTCGAGATGAACTTGCTCAGATGGGCATAGAGATTCTAGATACCCCACATGGTGTAAGGTGGAGGATGGTCACAGACTAAAAGGAAACTGCTCCCTTGACCAAAAAGGAGAACGGGCGACTTGTAAGCGCCCACACGCAGAGGGAAAAAAGGAATCAAGCTTAGCCCGTTCTGCTAGTAAGGTAAGCTGCGCTGTTTTTTTCTCCCGCATCCTAGGACTCGTCAGAGAACAGGTCCTTGCCGGACTGTTTGGTGCTGGGACCCAGATGGATGCCTTTGTTGTGGCATTTCGAATACCCAATCTCTTGAGGGATCTCTTTGCAGAGGGAGCACTCAGCTCAGCATTTGTCACAGTCTTTACTGAATTCGATGAAAAGAGGAGCAAGGCAGAAACCCTCCATCTCGTCACAAGTGTCCTCACTGTCCTCACAGTCATCGTGTCTACAATTGTACTTTTGGGCATATTGTTCTCAAAAGAGCTCGTGCTCCTCATGGCACCTGAATTTCAGCAAATAGCTGGCAAGGTCGAACTTACCACTGTCATGACACAGATAATGTTCCCCTTTCTCTTGGCCATCTCTACTGCATCGGTCTTCATGGGGATATTAAACGCCAGGTCTTACTTTTTTCTCCCTGCCTTTGCCTCAGCCATGTTCAATCTGTCCTCCATACTAGTGGGAGGAGGCCTTGCTATTTATCTGCCCAGGCATGGAATAGACGGAATCATTGGAATGGCCATAGGCACACTCATAGGCGGAATTGCCCAGATGGCAATTCAGCTACCGCCTCTAGTGAAAATTTTTCGTCCATCTCTTAAAGACTCCTCAATCTCCATACTCAGGCCAGTACTTTTCCACCCTGGGGTAAAAAAGATTCTCAAGTTGATGATTCCAGCCATAATAGGACTGTCTGCAACCCAATTGAACATCTTCATAAACACAAACTTTGCATCACGATGCGCAGAGGGAAGCGTAGCCTGGCTCAACTACGCCTTCAGGCTTATTCTGTTTCCCATTGGTGTATTCGGCGTAGCCGTTTCCATTGCTGCCATGCCAAGGTTTGCAAAAGGGGCTGCCAGAACGGATCTAAAGGTCCTTGGTGACATACTTGTTTCATCACTCACACTTTCAATGGCCCTTACCATCCCTGCCTCTATTGGATTGTGGGTACTGGGGGAACCCATAGTCAGGCTCATATTTGAACGAGGACAGTTTCGCCCTTTTGACACATTAATGACTGTCCAGGCCCTGAGACTTTATGCAATCGGCCTTTTTGCCTACTCCTCAGTAAAGATCGTAGTACCAGCCTTTTACGCACTAAATGATACAAAATGGCCTGTCACTGGGAGTTTCATGGCAGTCGTATTAAATGTCATTATAATCCTTGCAACTTTGAGTTCCATGCAGCACAGGGCCATTGCCTTGTCCACCTCCATTACAATGATAGTGAACTTCGCTTTTCTCACAGTAATACTCTATAGGAAAATTGGTGGTTTTCCCTTGAGAAACTTGTTTGTAGAGGGTTTTAAAATACTCTTTGCCTCCTTACTCATGGGATTTGCAGTAAGCAGGCTATCCTTTTTCATAGATCCAGACAATGGAACCCTAGTCTACGCACTTGAGATTCTGGCTGTTATAATTGTAGGAGCATTCATCTACTTCATATCGGCATACCTATTGCGTATTCGCTCTATAAGAATGCTTACGGCACGACTCTTTTAGTATAAAAGTGTTGAGCAGTTTTAAAAGTTTTGAGTGTTGAGTTTTGAGTGTTGAGTTGAAGGAAGAAAACTTTGAACCTCGAACTTTTTATAATAGCTTCAGCCTCTATCCTCTGGCTTTTGTACAGGCAAGGCTTGCTTCTACCTTCTACCTATTAACTAACCGGAAGAATTTTAGGGCTATAGGGTAAAATTTAACTTTTTAAGTCCATTCAAACCTGTTAGAATTTTTAACGCATCAGTCAACATTGTGGATTGCCAATTTTAGCAAATCCGCTGTGTTGCCAGGGGTGGAAGTGCTGTATAGTAAGTGCTCTACATTTCCCCCACAGCCTTGCAAATTTGGCAAAGTCCATAATCCGGGGATTCAGATTTAAAGAACAGACAAAGGAGAAAGGTATTGGCATGATCATATTTGTCTCTGGAACGGACACTGATTGCGGAAAGACCTTTGTTGCCTCTCATCTCTGTCTTGCATTTAAAAGGCTTGGAGTAAAAGTAGGCTACCAGAAATGGGTGAGCACTGGGAACAAAGATTTCTCAGATGACGCCCGCATGGTTTACAGGCTACTTGGAAGAGAGGACTTTCCATTACCAGGAAGCCTTGAAACCCCCTACTGTTTTTCCATTCCGGCCTCCCCTCACCTGGCAGCGGAAAAAGATCAAGCCATTATAGAGTTAGACACACTAAAAAAGGCCACATTAGACCTCAAAAAGCAACTAGAAGTCCTAATCATTGAGGGGGCTGGTGGTTTATTGGTCCCAATTACCAGAGATGTATTGTTGGCACAGTTTGTAAAGGAAATGGATATCCCTGTCCTACTGGTAGCCAGGGCAGGAGTTGGTACCATCAACCACACACTGCTGTCACTAAACTACATAAAACAAGAAGGTTTAAAATTCAAAGGGCTCATAATGAATGAACAAGAACCAACTGACCCAAAAATTTTTATGGACAATTTAAAAATTATTGAACAATTTTCTGGAATTAGCCCTCTTTGTAAAATACATTTTAGTTCATCCATTGACAATTCTCCACTTGATGAAGTAATAGTGGCGGCCAGAAAACTATTAAATGAAAGTTGACTATGAACACACACTTAGCGAAAAAATTCATAAGCATAGATAGGGATTTCATCTGGCATCCCTATACCCAGATGAAGGATTTTGAGCATAAGGACCCCCTCTTCGTTGAAAGGGGTGAAGGTGTATTTCTCTACGACGTCTATGGTAAGGCATACTACGATACCATCTCTTCATGGTGGTGCATTGTCCATGGGCATAATCACCCCCATATAAAAGAGGCCATAACAAGACAGATCAATATCCTAGATCAGGTCCATTTTGCAGGCACCACACATGAACCAGCCATAAGGGTTGCTGAACTCCTAAGAGAGTTCGTTCCTAAAAGACTTTCTCGCATCTTCTTTTCAGATAATGGCTCCACAGCAGTGGAAGTTGCGCTAAAAATGGCTGTTCAATACTGGCACCACGCAGGATTTAGCGAGAAAAACACCTTTGTTTCCTTGGAATATGGCTATCATGGAGATACCATAGGGGCCATGAGTCTGGGAGGCGTCCCGCAATTCAAGGGGCCCTTTGATGCCCTCACCTTTGATTCTATTAGATTACCTGCCCCCTATTGTTACAGATGTCCCATGGGCCAGGAAAAGGGAGAATGCGATATAGATTGCCTAAATCCCCTTGAAGACATCCTAAAAGAAAAAAGGGACCAAATTGCTGGAATCATTCTTGAACCTCTATTAATGGGCGCAGGGGGTATGCTTGTTTACCCCGAAACCTATTTGAAGAGACTCGAGGCCCTCATTAAAGACAAAGAGATATTCCTTATCTTTGATGAGGTGGCTACAGGGTTTGCGAGGACCGGTGAGATGTTCGCCTTTATGAAGGCTGGCGTAATCCCGGACTTTTTATGCATCTCAAAAGGCCTTACAGGCGGCATTCTACCCCTAGGAGCCACTTTGACCACTGAAGATGTCTTTAATTCATTTTATGCTGAATATATAGAGGGGAAGACCTTTTATCACGGCCACACATTCACAGCCAATCCGCTATCTACTGCTGCTGCCCGTGCCTCCTTGGAACTTTTTAAGCTCAATCCCATAGTTGAATCTGTGAAAGCAAAAGAGCTTATATTACAAAATTCCGTAAAGGCATTCATGGATTTCCCATTTGTAGGTGATATTAGAGGGATAGGAATGGTTTGGGCCTTTGAGTTAGTAAAAGATAAAGAGACAAAGACCCCTTTTCCAACTGAGTTCCGGGCTGGCTGGAAGGTGTATCAGGAAGGCCTTAAACATGGACTGATTTTAAGGCCCTTAGGGGATGTAACATACCTATTCTTGCCACAGTGTATTACAAAAAGGCAAATTGAAGATTGTCTCCAGAGACTATGGACAACATTCGAGGCATGCAAGAAGACTTTTTCGAGTTAATAAAACAGGCCCTCTTAGTAAAGATTTCCCATAGAGGCCTAAAATTTGGCATGTGTTCTATAATGAACGTCAAAAGCGGCAAATGTAGCGAGGACTGTGCCTTTTGTGCCCAGTCAGCAAGGCATACGACTAATGCTCCAGTATTCGGACTGAAGTCAAAAGAAGAAATCTTGCGCCACGCCCAAAGGGCAAAAGAATTAGGAGCTACACATTTTAGTCTAGTTGCAAGTGGTCGTGGTCCCACCCAAAGTGAACTCGCTGAGGTTATAGAGGCGATAAAATATCTAAAAGATAGGGTAGACATCAAAATCTGTGCCTCACTTGGAATCATAGACGAAGATGGACTCAGGGCCTTAAAGGAAGCAGGCCTCAGCAGGTATCATCACAACATTGAGACATCCAGGGAATATTTTCCAACGATCTGCTCTACCCATACCTTTGAAGAAAGAATTAACACCATTAAGAGTATCAAAAATGTGGGACTGGAGTGTTGCTCTGGGTGTATTTTGGGCATTGGAGAGACTAAAAAAGATAGAATATCAATTGCTGAGACACTTAAAGAGATTGGAGTCGACTCTGTCCCCATCAATATCCTAGTGCCAATTGAGGGTACAAGACTTGGGGGGAAACCATCCAGCATCACCCCACTTGAGGTTATTGAAACCATTGCCCTGTTTAGGCATACTTTAAAGACGCCAGCGATTAGATTGGCTGGAGGGAGAGAAGAAGGACTAGGCGACTTCCAGGCCTTGGCATTCATGGCTGGCGCAGACGCATTGATGATTGGAGGATATCTTACGACTCCAGGTCGTGATCCAGAATTGGATTTAAGATTAAAAAGAGATGCAATAGAATTTTGGAAAAGGTTTAGAGATAATGCTGAAAAATAGAGGCAGAACACCAGAGCTCTTATTTCAGTTCCTTACACGCTTTTCCGGAAGCTTTATCCTGATACTCCTTTGCGCAATGCTAATTTCCCTTACGTGGGAGGCATGGCCATCCATACAAAAATTTGGGATTGGCTTCCTCTTTTCCACGGAATGGGACCCTGTAAGGGGCAATTTCGGGGCACTTACCACAATAGTTGGCACTGTTTTATCCACTGCCATTGCAATGATCATAGCCGTACCTCTAGCCATTGGGGTTGCCATCTTTCTGACGGAACTTGCTCCTTTTTCCTTGAGACCCATCTTTGGTACGGCAATTGAGCTACTGGCAGCAATTCCCAGTATAATTTACGGTATGTGGGGGCTCTTTTCCCTTGCTCCCATACTTGCTGACCACGTGCAGCCATGGATCACAGAACACTTCGGTTTCATACCTCTATTTGACGGCCCACCTATGGGTGTTGGAATGTTTACAGCAGGTCTTGTCCTCTCCATCATGATCCTTCCATTTATGGCCTCAGTCATCAGAGACTGTTTTTTAATGGCGCCACAGGTGCTCAAAGAATCCGCCTATGGTCTTGGTGCCACCACATGGGAAGTAGTCAAGGATGTGGTCATTCCCTATAGCAAACGGGGAGTCATCGGTGGATTGTTTCTTGGACTGGGGAGGGCTCTTGGAGAAACAATGGCAGTCACATTTGTGATTGGAAACGCCCATGAACTCAGCATTTCCCTTTTTGATCCAGCCAATACAATTGCCTCAACACTTGCAAATGAATTTACCGAGGCATCGGATCCACTCTATTTGTCTGCACTGATAGAGCTTGGTCTTGTCCTCTTTATGATCACCTTCATCATACTTGGTTTGGCAGAATGGTGGCTCAATAAGAGTAGCCCTGGAGGAAAATCTAGATGACATTAAGGTCAAGATCACTGCGAAAATTTGTAAATCTCGTGGCACTCATTTGCGCGAGCGTGTCTGCCTTAATTGGTATCTTTTTCCTCGTTTGGATCCTTTGGGAAATAACGGGAAAGGGGATATCATCTGTAAATTGGGAATTTTTTTCTGAGCTTCCAACACCACCTGGCGAACCAGGAGGCGGTCTTGCCAATGCCATAGTCGGCAGCATAATAATCACTCTTTTGGCAATGGTCCTAGGAGTGCCAATAGGGATACTTGCAGGTACCTATTTGTCAGAATTCGGACACGGTCGTTTTGCTGATCTAATACGTTTCATTACAAATACCTTTGTTAGCGCACCTTCCATCGTAGTTGGCGTCTTTGTGTACTCCATTATGGTGGTCCCAATGAAGAGCTTTTCAGGACTTGCTGGTGGGGTATCCCTTGGGATCATAATGTTGCCTGTAATAACCAGGACTACAGAGGAAATACTAAGGCTAGTCCCAGTAGGACTCCGAGAAGCTGCCCTGGCCCTAGGTACCCCATATTGGAAAATGGTAGTGAGTATAGTATACAGGGCGGCAAAGACTGGCATGATTACAGGAGTGATACTTGCCGTTGCGCGCGTTTCAGGAGAAACTGCTCCGCTTCTATTTACCGCACTCAATAGTCCGTATTGGCCCAGCGGCCTCACTGAACCCATGGCGAATCTAACAGTTACCATTTTTAATTATGCAATGAGTCCTTATGAAGATTGGCAGGCAAAGGCATGGGGTGGTGCTTTTTTAATAACTGCTGCAATTCTCGCTATTAACATACTCTCGAGATTGTTTGCACAGAGAGGTAGCAAAAAATAGATGCAGTTGACTCATTCAGCCTGCCCCTACAATTTTATAGCCACTCATTTGGTAATTAAAATTACCACTATGTACATAGATTTATCATGATGGATTAACTAGTTAAAAAAGTGATAAAACTCTGGAGGTCATGATGCTACTTCCCAGTAATGTTCCCGTAAAGATAAAGGTTAGGAACTTAAACTTTTTTTATGGTTCTTTTCAGGCGCTATTCGATAATAACCTCGACATTGCTGAAAGAAAGGTGACTGCATTCATAGGGCCTTCAGGGTGCGGCAAATCCACCCACATCCGCACGTATAATCGAATGTTTTCTCTTTATCCAGACCAACGTGCCAGTGGAGAGATCATCATTGAGGGCCAAAATATTTTGGCTGAAGATGTTGACTTGATTGAGTTGAGAACAAGAGTTGGGATGGTGTTTCAAAAGCCAACCCCTTTTCCAATGAGTATCTTTGACAACGTAGCCTATGGACTGAGATTGAAGGCTAAAATGCCCAAGTCTGAATTGGAAGGAAGAGTAGAAGAGGCACTCCGTGGTGCTGCGTTGTGGGACGAAGTAAAAGACAATTTAAATGCCATGGGAACAGACCTTTCTGGTGGTCAGCAACAAAGGCTATGTATAGCTAGAGCCATTGCAGTTGAACCAGAGGTCATATTGATGGATGAACCCTGTTCTGCCCTCGATCCTGTGGCCACATATAAGATTGAAGAACTAATTGATAAACTCAAAGAGAAATTTACAATAGTCATTGTCACCCACAACATGCAACAAGCAGCAAGGGTGTCTGACTACACTGCCTTCTTCTACCTTGGAAGATGTGTAGAATTTGGACCCACCGAAAGTATCTTCACAGCCCCGTCTAAGAAAGAAACAGAGGATTACATTACTGGGCGTTTCGGTTAATCTATGCCATTAGTTATGTAGCACATAGCAAGTTTTTCCAAATTGATTACAGTTCATATGGATTAATATTGAAAGTTTATCCCCATTTCCAATGGGACAAAGAGTAAAAATGTTTTCTGTTTAAAACATAGCAATAGATATTCAATATTTTGAATATATACACTCTTGAAGATAAATAAAAATATATTTTTTGTGTGTATCTATGTTCATCTAATGAGTGTAGAAGGAGTTAAGGCTTACTATAAAATGTGACAAAAAATACATTCAATTTATTTGCTAACATGTGAATTTAATCTGTAAACTTGACTATATAATGAGCTAATATTAATGATAGCTGAACACTGCTTCACTTTCAGTGAGGCAGGATTTTCTAGGAGGGGAATGTGACTGTTATCGCTATCGATGGACCAGCAGGCTCTGGAAAGAGCACCATTGCCAGACTCCTTGCTGAGAGACTCGATTTTCAATACCTGGATACAGGTGCAATGTATAGGGCTGTGGCACTGGCGGTTCATCGAAAAAATTTGGATCCAAACGACGAAGAGTCAGTAAGAAAATTGCTTCCAACACTCAGTATTGACCTTAGAGGAGATAGGACCTTTTTAAATGCAGAAGACGTCTCTCATCTCATTAGAACGCCAGAAATTGACCTCCTTGCATCAACGGTATCCAAACTTCCTTGTGTAAGGGAATTTTTAACAAAACTACAGAGAGACTTTGCAGAAGGCCGTGATATTGTTGCAGAAGGTCGCGATATGGGAACAGTAGTCTTCCCAGAAGCGCCCTATAAATTCTTTCTAACAGCATCACCAGAAGAACGGGCCAGGAGACGAAAAAAACAGCTTGAAACCCAAGGTGAAAAGGTGTTATATGAAACTATATTGTATCAAATAAAAAGCAGAGATAAACAAGACAGCGGTCGTTCAATCGCCCCATTAAAGGTCGCCAAAAATGCCGTAGTGGTTGATACCACTGGTAAAACTATAGAAGAGGTATTAACTGAAATAATAAGGAGTATGGATCGTGGCTAGGAAAAAGAATTCAAAAATATGCGAAGAGCAAAATCGTTTTAGCATAGACGAATGTCTTGGTTTTATTGCCAACAGATTGGTAAGGGTATTTCAAAAGGCATTTGACAAAAAACTCGAAGCCCATGGTCTCACAAGTGCCCAGTTCTGTGTCCTTGCCAAACTCTTGGAAGAAGAGGGTATTACTCAAACTGAGCTTGCCCATAGGCTCTATATTGAAAGCCCTACCCTCGTAAGGACACTTGATAGGATGGAAGAGGCCAATATTATTGAAAGAAGACGTGATCCAAGCGATAGAAGAGCCTATCATATTCACCTTAAACCCAAAGGTAAGAAGATGAGGGACTTCGTGGATGAAATCGGATTTGCAGTACATCAAGAGGCCACAAAGGGGCTCACAAAGGATCAAATAGAGAATCTTCGCAGTACGCTCTTCAGAATCTGGCAAAACTTAGAAAATCTACAATAAAAAATCATAAAAATTTTACTTGCATGCCTTTCGAGGCATGTTTATTTTGTAGTTAAAATTAGCATACTAATTTTAAGGAGGCTGAAAAGTATTATGACTATAAAAAAAGATTTCAGCAAAAAGATTATATTCAGCAAGGTAAGTATCCTTGGCCTCCTACTGTCGATTCCATTTTTATTCATTTCATGTGCTCCAAAGGGGGTGATATGCAGTAAAGGCACCCCTGAAGAAAGGGCCGGATACCAAGGCTATATCTACCTAGGTACTCAAAAGCACTCCAAGGTAAGAGATAGTCTGTGCGCAGGCGATATCGACAAGATCTTGATGGTGGCAACCAATCTAACGCCCTTTCAAAAAATAGAACTCCGAGACCTTACATGTGGAGACAATGCCTCTGTTGAAGGATTCAATAAATTTTTCAATAGCCTTGACGATGCCACAAAGGCAGATCTAATTCGCGCCTTTGCAACCTACGGCTACTATATTCACGGCTATGGGTGATAGCCTAAAGTAAATGGCAGTTGCCATTTGATTTAAAAGGCTTCTACCTTCTTCCTAGACTAGTAAACAGGTAGAAGGCAGAAGGGAGAAGGTAGAAGCAAGCCCTGCCTGTACAAAAGCCAGAGGCTGGAGGGCAAGGTTCAAAATTTTCTTCCTTCAACTCAAAACTCAAAACATCCAAAGCTCTTTTCCTTCAACTCAAAACTCAAAACTTTTATACGGTGGTGACGAATTCGTTCGTCACGAAAGTTTGGGTTGAAGTATCTCGTTAGGAAAACATCGTCTCAATCCTAATAAATTCCACAGGAGTTAAAATGCCTTGATCGTTATTCCCAAATGGGTATAATGCTTTTGGTACAAATTTTGCCCCTATAGAAAATATTAAGAAAAAAAAGGAGGTATGATCATGAGGCGATTTGGGACACTCTGGTTCGTAATTCTCGTATTATTGGGTATTAGTTCAGTTTCAGCAGCAGATAGCACAAGTCTAAATGTCGCAGTTGCTGCCAATTTTGAAAGGCCTATGGAGGAACTTGCCTACATTTTTGAAAAGAAGACTACAATATTGTTAAGGCCTACATATTCTGCCACAGGAAAATTCTATGCACAGATAAAAAACGGTGCGCCTTTCGATGTTTTTCTTGCGGCGGACTGCCGCAGGCCAGATCTGCTTTACAAAGAAGGATTAGCAGAAAAGCCAGTTATATATGCCCGTGGACAGGCAGTGCTGTGGACACGAATAAAGGCTCTTTGTAGTGAACAATCTTGGCAGGATGTCATAAAGAAAAACAGTCTAAAAAAAATTAGTATCTCAGACCCGATAACAGCTCCATATGGTGAGGCTGCTGCCAATGCCCTGAAAAAAACAGGTATCTGGGAACAGATTTACCCAAAATTGATATTTGGCCACTCAGTAAGCCAGGCATTTCAATACGCAGAGATGGGAAGCACAGACGTTGGTTTTACAGCACTTTCCTATGCCCTTTCAAAAGAAGGCAAGAGAGGGTGTTACTGGCCCATTCCTGAGGCGCCACCAGTAGTGCAAAAGGCATGCATACTCAAGAGGACTGAGAACAGACATGCTGCAGAACTGTTTATCAAGTTTCTAAGATCTGATGAGATAAAACCCATCTTAATGAAATACGGCTATAGGTAATCAGACATGGATTTGACTCCTCTGTATCTCACTGCAAAACTTGCCCTTGTCACCACAGCCATACTTTTGGTTATTGCTGCGCCAATAGCCTACTGTTTTGCCTATGTGAGATTACCGGCCAAACCCTATTTGGAGGCACTGGTCAGTATGCCTCTGGTACTTCCACCCACTGTCCTTGGCTTTTACTTATTAATCATAATGGGGCCCAACGGAGTGCTTGGCCACTTCTGGGAAAGGGTTACTGGCGAAAGGCTCTGTTTTACCTTTACGGGTATCGTCATCGCATCCCTAGTATATAGTTTTCCATTCGCTGTACAACCACTTAAGGCTGCATTTGAAAAGATCGATCGCCGGATGCTGGAGTCAGCCTATGTACTTGGCTGTTCCCGGATTCAGACCTTTTACAAGGTTATCCTTCCCAACAGTCTGAACGGCATCTTGGTTGCGGCCATCCTCACCTTTGCCCATACCATGGGGGAATTTGGAGTGGTCTTGATGGTCGGAGGTAGCATTCCTGGCAAGACAAAGGTGGCCTCTATAGCCATTTATGAATACGTGGAGTCACTGAGATACAGTGATGCCAATATGCTTTCACTTGCCCTAGCAGTAACAAGCTACCTGGTCTTAGTGGCCGTAAATTCATTGAACCGGAGGAATAGCCATGGAACTTAAAGTAAAAATATACAAAAAACTCTCAGGGTTCGACATTGATATCTCATTCTCGTGTCCTAATGGCAGCCTTCTGGCACTAATAGGCCCCTCTGGTGCTGGTAAGACCACTATAGTGCGCTCAATTGCTGGGCTTGAACGCCCAGATAGTGGTTTTATTGCCTGTAACGGGATTGTTTGGTCCGATACAAAGAAAGGCATCTGGGTGCCCCCTCAAAAGAGGAGACTGGGGTACGTCTTTCAGGAATATAGTCTCTTTCCCCACCTGACTGTGGAGAAAAACATAGCCTTTGCCGCTGATGACCTAAAGGAGGTGGAAGAACTGATTGAGCTGCTGGGGATAGGGCATCTAAGAAGACGAAAACCGCATCAGATCTCAGGTGGAGAACGCCAGAGAGTGGCCCTGGCTCAGGCACTGGCCAGAAAACCCAGCGTCCTTTTACTCGATGAACCCTTCTCAGCACTCGACATAGCTACACGACAAAAGTTAAGAGAGGAACTAAAATCCCTCAAAGGCCGTCTCTCCATACCGATTGTCATGGTAACCCACGACCTCAATGAGGCCCAATTTCTGGCTGATGAGATGTTGCCCATCGAACAGGGAAAGATGGCCCCAGAATGGCTCTCCCGATTCCTATCTACCTGTTGGCACGGAGACTCACCTTCAAGTGCACCATCTCCTGATGCCCCTAAGGGCGAAACCACTCTGTCTTATCCTGGGATTCAGGCTGAACACCACTACAATGAGTTGGTCCGAATCATCTAGGCTCTTGGCATAAGTGCCACGAGGCGCTGAGAGCTGCCAATTTAGGCAGCTTCTCATAGCCATAGAAATTTATGATCCATCCATCCATGTCGATCGAGCTGAGGATAGAGCCATAGACGCCTAAAGTGTACTGAAAATGGAGAATACCTTTTTAAAAGAGACGCTTTAGAATAGCCTGGAGGTCTTTGGATTTAAAGGGTTTACTCAATAACCCATCAATACCCTTATCCTTCAAATCTTTTTCTTCGTATTCAGCTCCCCACCCAGTAATAAGCACCACCTTGACCTTCGGATCCTTTTTCTTGACCATGGAAGCCACATCGAATCCACTCATCCCAGGCATTCCCAGGTCCGTTAATACCAGATCAAACTCTTCTTGCTCAATGACTCTTTTTACTTCTCCAGGATCAGTAATTCCCTTGGCAAAATGTCCCATTTTCTCTAAGAGCATTGTCAATAACTCTACAATGATAAACTCATCGTCTACCACCAATACCCTGAGCCGTGGCACGTTGACTTCTGACTCTGAATCAGAATTTTTGCAATTGGCTTCACACTTCTTGGATTGAAAAATTGGCAATTCAATTACAAACCTGGCGCCTTTTCCAACTTCAGATTCAAACCAAACCCTGCCTCCTATCTGTTTTAACAGTCCTTGTATAACAAAGAGCCCAAGGCCAGAGGATTTCACTCCCTTTGTGGTATAAAATGGGTCGAAAATTTTATCTCTTTCTTCCTCTGGTATTCCTATACCTGTATCTTCCACCTCGATTATTGCTTGGCCAGATTCCCTTCTAGCAGAAATGGTTATTATCCCGCCCTTTGGCATGGCATCGATGGCATTAAAGATCAAATTGGCCAATATCTCTTTAAGGTCTTCAGGTGAGATGAGAATTTGCCCTACATCTTCTATATTTTTTCTAATTTCAATTGGTATTCCAATTCTCTCTACACACTCTTTTATTCGGGGACTGACAAACTCAATGACCTGTTCTACAAGCTGTCTTAAATCATCAACCTTGGTCTCAGGTTGTGGGTACTTCTTACCAACGTAGGCATTTAGTCTTTTTACAATGTGTGAGCCATCTGAAACGGCAGTCTTGATCCGTTCCAACCTTTTCAAGTGATCGGAATTGTCTATCTCCTCCATGAGGATTTCAACATTTCCCATGATCATTGCCAAAATGTTGTTAAAATCGTGAGCAACGCCTTGAGCCATTAAACCAAGGGCCTTCATCTTCTCTATTTGAACCATCTCTTCAAGGCGCTTTTTTTGCCCTCTCAGATCATGGAAGATGATCATTCCGACAATGCAGTGATCCTCAAGATGAAAAGGATGATAGAAGATATCTACAGGTATAAGCTCTCCGTCAAAGGCCCTTAGAATACCAGCGTTAATTTCTGTCATCCTGCCATCTTTAATGGCTGCTCTTATGGCCTGAACATCACATTGCCTGTGCAAAAGACGCTCGAATGGCTGATCAATTAGGCCCTTTGCAGTGCTATTGGTCAGTATGATCAGGGCTTCGTTAACAGAATAAATTCTTCCAGCAGGATTGAGCAGTGCCAAACCTTGGGGCACACCTCGGATAATTCCATCTAGTATTTTGAGTGCGTCCTGTAATTCTTTTTTACTGTTGGAAATTTCTTTCGTCTTTGTCTCGATGAGCTTTTGAACGTGAAGGTGTGATAATATGGGCTTTCCCTTCAAGTCAATCGATTCGAGGAAATTGGCAATTACCTGCGTGATTATGACAAGGTCCTGCCGTTCACGAACATTAAAGCTTCTGGGCACAGAATTACTAAGATTCAAGACCCCTAGTTCACCAATTGGAAGACATGCCAAGGAACGAATATTGACAGCATTAATCCCATCCAATAAGGGCACGTGTGTGTCATTAGTATCTTCAATAAAAATGGGTTCCTTTGAATCAAAGACCTTCCAGGCAATACCTTCATCGCGCTTAAATTTGAGATCTCTGTTATATTCTATTGAAGATCCAACATCGAAATGATCCAAAAGCCCCTTTGCAGCCAAAAGCTTCAGGGAATCATCTGAAGAGTCATAACGTAGGATAGATGTGTTTTCAAAACCGAGTTCAAGGGAAAGGCAATCAACGATCTTTTGGGCACCCTGTACCAGATCTCTAGTGTCTTTAGCAATATGGATGAGATTTAAGATTATGCCAAGACTTCTGCTATGAATGTCATATGAATCCTTAAAATAGGTTAAGACCCGAGAAATGGCCTCTTTTTTTTTGGAGTCGGGAGAGTTCATTTTAACCACCTGAAATCATCTTTAGCACATCCTCTGCCTTACCCAACAACATATCGACATTATCGATTGTATTGTTTAGAATTTTTTTTGTCCAAGGATATTGATTCCTGATAGCCTCCAATTCCTCCTCAAGACTGTCAGAATCCTCTCGGCCAAGGGCAGTTTTGGATACTAAGTTTGCAATCCCTGTAAATACGCCTTTAAATGACAGGGGGCCTGATCCAGAGGGGACGAAATGGTGTTCAGCAACTGCTTTCTCTAGATCTTTGGGTAACTGCCATTTTCTTACAAGCCACTTACCCACTTCTGTATGTAGAAGACCCACTCTACTTTCTGCCTCAATTGCTGAAAGCCCTTCACGTTTGATTAGACTTTGAATTTGTTCGTACTCATCCATATAGTATGAGGCCATTATGAGCCTGCCGATATCATGTAGGAGCCCAAAACTCATGGCATCGTGAAAAGGCTCTGAAGCATCGCCAATTCCCCTTGCCATGTAATCTTCTATAATCCCAGTAAAAAAAGAATGTAGCCAAAACTGTTCCAAGTTGAACGAGGGGGAGAATGAGATCTTGGAAAACTGCTGTTGCAAGGCCACACCTAGGGCAATATTCCACACCTCTTTAGGTCCAAGTAAAAGTATTGCCTTTGACACTGTGGAGATACGGCCAGAAAAACCAAAATAGGCACTGTTGGCAATTCTTAGGACCTGAGCAGTGATACCAGGGTCTACAGAGATGGTCTTTTCTAATTCATCAATATCTCCCTCATACTCTGGAAATATTTCAATCAATTTTGCAATGACCTGAGGTGGGGAAGGCAGACTTTCGACATTAAGTATCCTTAGACTTAACTCTAACTTTTTATCCATGCTAGATACCCGTCTTTACGTCAATTTATCGAGCCCTTCAGCGAGGTCGGAAAGAAGCTCAAAATTTTTTATTTGGATGACGTCATTGTGTCTCTCTAAGAGCCCATTTTCCTCCATCTTTTTAAAGGCCCTGGACAATGTTTCAGGAGAGGTACCAAGTATAGTGGATAGAAGATTTTTTGAGACGTTCAACCTGATTTCCTTGGCCTCTTTACCGTCTCCCAGGCCAGATAGAGCTAAAAGGTAGGCTGCCAGTCTTTGGTGCACTTCTTTAAGGGCCAGATCTTCGATCATCCTTGTAAAAGACCTCAATCGCATGGAAAGGACACCTAGCATGGAGAGCGCAATGGAGGGGTGTTCTTTTATCATTGCGATAAATGAATCTTTTGGGAAAAATAAGGTCTCGCACTTTTCCATGGCCGCTGCAAAGGCCGGATATTCTATACCCACGAAAACAGCTACTTCTCCAAAAGGCTCCCCAGGACCTAATATATGAAGGGTCTGTTCACGACCTTGATTTGACACCTTAAATATGCGAACAAAACCATTAAGGACCACATAAAATCCAGTTGCAGCATCACCTTCAGAAAATATCATCTCGCCCTTTTTAAAGACCTTTTTTGCGGCAATTTTTAGAAAGAGCTGGAGATTTTCTTCACTAAGACCAGAAAATAGCACTGTCTTTTTTAAAAAAGCCTTTAAAACACTATCCATAAATGATACCAGGCTCCTTTAAGAATTAATTAATCATAAACCTTACAATCTCTAAATACAATAAACCTATTCTAAGTCAAATCTTTATATAAAGATTTTGCCTTCTTAGCCCAAGATCTCCCAATTTCCACAAAAGGCTAAAACGATCGGTCCTTCTTCTTCTAGTGTCCTGATGTTTTTCGGCCTCGTTGAAAAAATCATTAGAAAAAAATGATCCCTGGCCTAAGATTAGATGAAGGCCTGTCAAGCACATTTTTTGTGTTCCGACCCTCAATAAGCCTCAATTTCACGTTAAATTTCAGCAAAAAACTCATTTCTTGACAGCACGACTAATATTACTTAGGATGCAACAAATCTAAATTCTGCAGTTCTATGCAAGCCAAAATACATTTTGAGCTTGCTCAATTTACACTAACAGCTGTGGTATTGAGTCAAGGACACCACATTTTTTAAAATGAAGGGAATATGAGGTCCATACAAGGCCAATCCCCACAGCTGATTGCAGGATTTAATAGAATCATTTTAAGGAGGCTTAAGAGGGATGATGAAAGTTTCTAAGCTTTTCCGTGGTCTTCTGTTATTTTTTCTTTTGGGGCTATTTGTCCTTCCATCTGGGGCTTTTGCCAATAGACCCATAAAAATCGGTTCTTTTCTAGCACTCACTGGCCCAGCTTCTTTTCTTGGTGATCCAGAGCTAAAGACCCTCAAGATGTACATTGAGGAAGTAAACGCCAAGGGCGGTATCGACGGCCATAAGGTTGAACTAATCTACTATGATACCGGAGGAAAGGCAAAGGAGGCCAAGGATGTAGTAAAGCGCCTAATCAAAAAGGATAGAGTAGACGTCATAATTGGCGGAAGTACCTCCGGCACCACTCTGGCAGTTATAGACATTATAGAAAGGGCAAGGATTCCATTTATTTCTCTTGCAGGCTCAATCAAGATTATTCAGCCAGTCAAAAAATGGGTATTCAAAACCCCGCATACAGACAGAATGGCTGCTGCAAAGATTTTTGAAGACATGAAAAAACGTGGGATAACCAAAGTCGCACTCATTACCGGAGACGGTGGTTTTGATAAATCTGGCCGCGCACAGTGCCTCGATCTCGCACCCAAGTATGGAATCCAAATCGTAGCTGACGAAAAATACTCCAACTCCGACACAGATATGACTACACAGCTTACAAAAATACGTTCCACAGATGCACAGGCCATCTTGAACTTCGGTTTTGGAAAGGCCCCGGCCATCGTCACCAAGAACGTGAGACAACTTGGTATTAAACTCCCTCTTTATCAGTCTCACGGCGTAGCCTCAAGGAAGTTCATCGAACTTGCCGGCAAGGCAGCTGATGGTGTGAGGTTCCCTGCTGCTGCCCTCCTTGTGGCTGAAAAGCTCCCAGATAACGATCCACAAAAGAAGGTCCTTATGGATTACAAGACCAAATACGAGGCCAAATACGGCCCAGTCTCAACATTTGGTGGCCACGCCTATGACGGACTCTTTATTGTCTTAGAGGCCATAGACAGGGCCAATTCCCTTGACAAGGCAAAGATAAGAGACGAAATCGAAAGGACCAAAAATTTCATTGGAACCGGTGGTATCTTCAACATGAGTCCAACAGACCATCTGGGTCTCGATCTCAGTGCATTCAAAATGCTCGAGGTGAAAAACGGAGACTGGATACTTGTAGACTAAAAAGAAATAGAAGGACTGAGGACGCTATTTTGTCCTCAGTCCTTAACCCCTAATCCTGCAAATCCATTACAATGGAAAATAAATTTGCTAAACAGCGACGATAAACTTGCCAATTGCAGGATTTAGGTTACTTTCCTACCCTCGATATTGAAAATCACTGATTACTCTCTAACTCGGTAAAAACGACGAATGGAGAGTTTTGTGAATAGGTAACGAGATGTTTGACCAATTTATTCAGTTCCTCATTACAGGCATAACCGTCGGCTCGATATATGCACTAGTGGGCCTCGGATTCGCTCTAATTTACAATGCATCGGACGTAGTAAACTTCGCACAGGGCGAATTCGTAATGATAGGGGCCATGAGCGCCATTTTTCTACACATGAGCGGTGTCCCATATTTTCTTGCTATCATAATCGCAGTTTTGATTAGCATGTTGGTTGGAATGGCCCTTGAGAAACTTGCAATAGAACAGGCAAGAAATGCCACTGTGGTAACAACCATTATCATCACTATTGGGGCATCCATTTTTTTACGAGGAGCTGCACTCCTGATCTGGGGGAAAGATATCTATGGATTTCCACCCATTTCAGGTGATGACCCCATAAAGATCGGAAATGTCACAGTACTGCCTCAGAGCCTTTGGATTATCGCCGGAACCTGTGTGTTCGTTATAGGACTTCGCTACTTCTTTCAAAATACCCTGATCGGAAAGGCCATTTTAGCCTGCTCATATAACAAAAAGGCCGCTTACTTGATGGGAATAGAAGTGAAAAAGATGCTACTCATAGCATATGGAATCTCTGCCCTACTTGGCGGCATAGCCGGAGTTCTCATAGCACCCATTACCTATATGACCTACGGCGCCGGAGTCATGCTAGGGCTCAAAGGATTTTGCGCCTCTATCTTAGGGGGTATGGGAAACTCCATGGGAGCGGTAATTGGAGGCCTGATTCTCGGGATAGTAGAGTCCCTGGGAGCAGGTTTTATCTCCTCAGGGTATAAGGATGCAATAAGTTTCTTTATCATACTACTAGTCCTCTTTTTCAAGCCCACTGGACTATTTGGAAAATCTGGGATGGAGCGAGTCTGATGCGACTATTGGGGCTTTATGTTTTCCTTGTCATTTCTATAGGTCTCGGGCTATTGTTCCCAGAAAATTATTACGTGAGCGTTGTTGGCACAACCGCCTTCTTCAACATTATACTTGCAGTGTCTCTTAATCTCTTTATGGGTTACGCTGGACAGATATCGCTGGGGCACGCTGCCTTTTTTGGAATTGGCGCATACACCTCCGCCGTACTCACTACCAGCTATGGCCTACATCCTTTAATAGCCCTTTGCATAGGTGCCATCATAACAGGGATTCTGTCATTTCTTCTCTCAAAACCCATACTTAAACTAAAGGGCCATTATCTTGCCATGGCTACCCTTGGACTAGGGATAATTATTCATATAATTTTGGTCCAGGAAGAGTGGTTAACTGGCGGACCAGACGGCCTATCAGGCATACCAGTACTACAAATACTTGGCTATGACTTTGACTCAGACATAGAATGGTATTTCTTGTTGGCCATAATAGCCTCAGCCACCATATGGATATCCCTAAACCTTGGAGAGTCAAGGATGGGAAGGGCGTTGAGGGCCATACATGGAAGCGAAATCGCCTCGCAAACCCTGGGGATTGATACCTCTTCTGCCAAGGCCCAGGTTTTTATCCTCTCAGCAGTGATCACATCTATTGCAGGAAGCCTGTTTGTCCATCAACAGGCCTTTATTAGTCCAGATTCCTGCAGTTTTGCCTTCTCTGTCGAACTGGTAACCATGGTGGTATTGGGAGGACTTGGTTCCACCTTTGGCGCAGTATTTGGCGCACTGATACTCACGATATTGCCTGAAATATTGGTCCATTTTGAGGAATTGGAAGTGCTAATCTACGGTGCCATTTTGATGGTGATAATGATATTCCTTCCAAAAGGAGTCTTTGTATCATTTTCGGAATTGCTGGAACACTTAATAAAGGGAAGATCTCATGCAAGAAGGACAACTGCTTGAGGTACGCAGCATCTCCAAGGCCTTTGGCGGAGTCCAAGCCTTAAGGGATATCTCTTTTACAGTAAATAGAGGAGAAATTTTTTCTGTCATTGGCCCAAATGGGGCGGGGAAAACCACTCTTTTCAATCTGCTCACTGGTGTATTTACAGCAGATACCGGCGCCATCCTCTTTGAAGGAATAGACATAACCACCAAAAAACCCTTTGAGATTGCAAGACTCTGCATCCAGCGTACATTTCAAAACCTGCAGATCTTTATGAACATGACCGTATTGGAAAATGTAATGGTGGGGTGTCACACCAGGACTACATCTGGCATGTTGAGTGCCTGTCTGAGGCTCCCCAAAATCTTAAGGGAAGAAAAGGCCATACGCAAATGGGCCTACGAGGCCCTGGAATTCGTAGGATTGAAAGATGTAGCTGAACAACCGGCCAATATTTTGCCATATGGATATTTGAAAAGGCTTGAAATAGCAAGGTCCCTTGCTGCAAATCCAAAGCTCATCCTATTGGATGAACCTGCTGCCGGTTTAAACGACACGGAAACCCTGGAAATGCGTTCTCTTATTGAAGAAATATCAAAACAGGGTATCACTGTATTATTGGTTGAACATAATATGTCTCTTGTTATGGAGTGTTCCCATAGAATTCTGGTTTTAGTATATGGAGAGTGTCTTACTGTGGGCACTCCAACGGAGATTCAGAAAGATCCGCGGGTAATAGCTGCATACTTAGGGGATGAGACGCAATAGACTGCACTCATGAATCTTTCAATTAGGCTCGTTCCAGGACTCTTTAGGATACTGCCCTATCCTGATGCAAGCGAATTTTGGTCCTTTGTAAAATCTTGGATTGTTCAGCCTAAGACACAGTTAGATGCCAATTCCTTTACTACCAAGTTTTCATCTGCCCAAGAACTCCTAGTATCTTTGGAGGGCTTGAGCACCGCCCTTAGGAAGACACAATTTGTACCAACAGCGGTCCCAGTGATTCCACTTCAAATGGTGGCCCATGAGGGTGCCGAACCAGAAAAGAGTTGCTGGCAGATTGCACCGCCAGGTTATCTACTGGTCAAGGCCAATGATAGTTTCCCTAAAAAAGAGCCTTGGTTATACAACTATTGCGTTGTAAATGCGGCTCATCAGTTCCCCATCAACAACCTTTATTTTCCATATCGTCTAATATACCTGGTAGGCCCATATAAAAATGAATGTTTTTTCTGTGGAAGTAGATATCATAAGACCCAAAATTGTAGCGCCTTTTTCAATGGTCTAGGAAATGGCCAAATAATACTTGAAAAATTCTGTAAATACTCACCCACTATTTGGAAAAATATAATAAAAGGAGAAAATAAAAACCTCTCCTTCCTAGAAGGTCTTTACTCGATTCTTGAAGACTTGAGATACCCTTTTAGGCCGGCATTCGCCATTAAAGTCTTTGGCTCCCAAAGACCAGATACCCTTTCCAATAATCAATTGGCCATTGAAGAGCTATCAGGCCATATAAAAAAACTTTTTGATGCTATAGCCTCAGGAGACCTGGAGACATTACATTTGCTATTGGATGAAAAGGCGCCGGATCAGCCTGAAATCTTAGTAGACATTTTAAAGGGACTTACAAGACTATATGAAGGAGAGGTCGAGGAGGCATTCGAGGCATTTCAGAGGGCAGAAGCCATCTCAAAAGTCCCTAATCAAAGGGCCTATAGCGCCCTACTTCAAAGTAGGCTTCAATTGATACTTGGGGCCCTGGATAGGGCCAGATCCTCCATAAACAGGGCCAAGGCCACTTTACCCAAAGACAAATTGATTCAATACTGGGACGCCATAATTTTCAGCATAGAAAGAAATCATAGAGGGGCAAAAAATGCCATATTCTCTCTTGCTCAAGATAACCACTGGCTTGTAAATCTTATTTGTGAACCACTAATCATTGGAAATGCATCCCAAGTAGAAGACAAATTTCGGCAGAAACTAAATGACCTTGAGACCCAAGTTGACCAGGATGTGATTTCATTGGAAACATTGATTTCGCAGACAAAGAGGGCATTTCCAAAGGCAAATTTCAATCATATCTTGGTAAAATTTAGAGACATTAACGGACGCATACCAGAAATGGGCATTGTGGGCCTTCAACAGGCCCATAATGAACTAATGGCACTGTGGAACCAGCTGTATGATGAAGTAAACAAGAATTATAAAATCCTCTACAACAGACTGGTCAAGGCACGAAAACGAATGATATTCTGCCTCAAAAAGATACCATCGACTCCCAAACTCAATCCTTTGAGAAATAAGTGCCTGAACGAGCTAGAAGACCTGACTAAAAAGATAAAAGAGCTGCGCAATATAAAAAAATGCAAGAGATGGAAGACCTAGAGTCGCTGGTCTCTAACTGGGAAAATAAAATCGATAACCTGATCAGCGAGGTAGACAATCTCCTGTTAAAGGAATTCCAATCGGCATTAATTAAAAAATATTGTGGTATTGGGATTGCCATCACAGTATCTACATGGATTTTATTCTATATATTTCATATCGTTAGGGACTTTTTACAATAGAGTTCGAGATTTGTGTCCCTATAAAGACTACCACTTCGAATGACACCACTATTCCTGCAAATCGCCTCAAAAAACAGTCTTCGAGTCTTTTCAAATCTTCTTTTAAAAAGAATGAATCCTTTTTTCGGCAAGAAGGATTTACCCCTGAGCGTTTGAGATTTCTAAGCAGTTCTAAAATATTCTTATAGGCCCTGATAAACGTAATCTTCTCACAGACCAAAGGCCTAAACACGCCTGTCAAAAGGGCTTCCACTTCCTGAAAGCTCCTAAATTTGGATGCGACTGTGCTCTCCCCCCTTGTAAGCTCAAGACATTGATTTAATTGCCTTAAAGATCCATTGGTAAAAATGGTACATGCAAACACCCCATCTTGTGTCAACAACCCCTTAATGCCTTGAAGAGTGGACTCGATATCTTCAAGCCAATGGAGAACACTATTGGAAAATATGAGATCAAATCGCTCTTTTCCAAGTACGCTTGGAACATGCTCGATATCCATCCTAAGAAATCTGACCTGCTGTACCTTTTTTTCTATTTGAGCCCTTGCCTGTAAGAGCATTTCATGAGAAAGGTCAACACAGGTAACCTCAGCCATATCAAAGGCGTCTACTAAAAGACTTGTCAATTGCCCGCTACCGCATCCAAGATCGAGAAGCCGCTTTTTCCCTTCTCGTCTTTCCATAACGGGGAAAAGGTCTGAAATAAGTCTTAGCCCAACCTCTGTCTGTACATATGAGGAGGAAGAATACGTCTTAGAGGCCCTGGAAAATGACCTTTCAATCGCCTTTTTCAAACTGCTCCAACTCCTTTAAACCCAAATTATGCACTGCGAAAGAGGGCAAAAATGAATTTTGTTTTTATATCAAGCAGTTGTTCTATTGATAGCACTTGCTTTACATTCACCTTTTTGGTGAAACAATTTTCAGTTTTTTTGCCCTCTTTCGTAGCCCTATACACTGTCTGTACAGGGCAGGCCCTGCGGGATTGGCGATTTTGCCCAATCTGCTTTGTTGCTCAGGGCTCGAAGTACCTAAGTACGTCTTCACCCTTCGCGCCTCGCATCTTGGGCAAACTCGCCAATTGCATAATTTGGGTTAAAACATCTTTACACAAAAAAGGTAAATGCCCACATCCTTCAACAAACATGTATTTCACCCTAGATGTGACCTTGGGTATATCCTCAATGGGTGCAATTCTATCTAGTGTTCCGTGGACCAGTGTAGTCCTTAGGCCCTCAGGGACCGAGATCTCTTCAACGGGATTATTCTCTAGGAAATCAAGGCCCTCCAAAAGCTCTTTCTTTGTAAAAGATTCTATATAATTCCTCTCAAGCCCATCTTTGAATCTCCTATATAGGGATTCTTGCCCCTTAAAGCAATCCCTATAAAAAAGCCTCAGCCCAAGCCTTTTATCCCTCTCTACCGCTGCCTTCATATTCCCAATTTCCTTTGAGGGGAAACCCCTTCTAAGGGAGATCAACCACAGGCTTTCCAATGAGCACGGTGTCAAAGATGGTGCATGGCCATGAGACCTTAAACCCTGTTGGGCCAGGTGAGCGATCTTCAGTGCCAAAATGGCCCCAAGAGACCAACCCATAAGATGAATCTTTTTGCCAGACCTTCTGAGTCCTAAGAGCGTTTCAACATATGCTTCAATGGAAATCTCCCAAGCGCACCCCTTTGGATATAGTATTGGTAAGCCCTTTGAACCCAATCCTTGTTGCTCTCCATCATGTAAAACCTCACAATTGTCACCAGATGAAAGAAAAATGGGGCGAAGGAGATGTGGAGTGCCACAATCACTTGGGGCAAGTTCAAAAATAGAGCCCTTGAATCCCCACCCTGGTATAAAAAAAATGACTGATTTAAAGCACCTGTTCACGGGGCTAAATTTCCTAAAAATTTTTCTTCCTTTAACTCAAAACTCAACACTCAAAACTCAACACTTCCAAAGCTCTTTTCCTTCAACTCAAAACTCAAAACTCAACACTCAAAACTTTTAAAACTGCTCAACACTCAAAACTCAACACTTTTAAAAAAGGTTTCTTCCTTTAACTCAAAACTCAACACTCAAAACTCAACACTTCTCAAGGCGTCCTTCAGTCTGGAAAGTGTCTCCTTTGAATGAACAGACGACAGCGAGATCCGTAACCTCGAAGTACCTTTTGGCACTGTTGGCGGCCTAATTGCCCTCAGATAGATTCCATGATCTCTGAGAGCATTCTGTGCCCTTAATGTAGTTTCATTTTCTCCAACTATTACAGGTACGATCTGGGCCTGGCCAGGTGTCGTAAACCCAAGGTCATTTTTCACGAATTCTCTAAGATCCTCTGAAAGCTCACTGAGCCTTTTCCGCCTGTCATCCAGGCCTTTCATAAACCTTAAGGCCTCGAGATTCCATGCAACTACTGGGATAGGAAGAGCTGTAGAAAAAATAAAGCTCCTTGCCTTGTTGACTAATAATTCCCTAATCACCTTGGATGTAAGGCAAAATGCCCCGTATCCTCCTAGGGCCTTTCCAAAGGTCCCGACAATTATGTCCACAGCCTCTCTAGTCCTATCCTCTATGGCTCCCCTTCCCTCTTTTCCCAATACCCCTATTGCATGGGCCTCGTCCACGACGAGGATAAAATCATACCTTTTTTTGAGCTCGATTATATCCTCTATTGGGGCCAGATCCCCATCCATGCTATAGAGGCTTTCTATTACAACCACGTTCCTCTTACCTGTTTGGGACTTTTCCCTTAGTAATCTTTCCAGGTGGTCAGGATCATTATGCCTGAACCTAAAAAAATGAGAGCCACTCAAAAGCACTCCATCTATGATGCTGGCATGGCACAGTCTATCCATGAAAAAAATGGTTTTCTTCTTCTGTGAGAGGGCCGTCATGACCCCTAGATTGGCGAGATAGCCGGTTCCAAATACGAGGGAGGCCTCTTTACCAATAGATTCACTTAGTTCATATTCAAGCTGTTCAAAAAGGGAATTTGCCCCTCCAAGGAGCCTACTGCCACCGCTACCCATTCCAACAGTCTCAAAGACAGAGCCTATCTTCTGCTTTAGAAATGGGTCCTGGCTTAGTCCCAGATAGTCATTTGATGAAAAATCGAGAAAGCGACGCCCATTTATTAGAATTTCCGGTCCCTTACGATACTCAAAGGGTTCTACCTTCCTTAGCCCCTGGTACGCCGCTATTTTATTTAATTCATCTTCAAACACCTTTAGTCTGTCTTGTCGCTGGTCTGTCTTTTATATTCGCAACTAGCTGGGATACCTGAAGTCCCAGTGAAACACACTCTTTTCCATACATGCAGTCCTGGGCCTCTTGATCCTCCAGGTAAGTATCAAGTTTTTTCCCATCTTTTTCAAGATGAACTACCCAGGCCTTTTTCTCCCTGTTATATTCGACATCTACGTTGATCTCACACTCACCGATCTCAGGATAAATTTCCTGAATCTTTTTACAAAGTTGCTGGTGATCCATAAAAATGCCTCCCTTTTTCTTTTCATGCTATATGAAAAAGGGAGGGAATGTCAAACTATTATCCCAGATTATGCACTTCAAATGCCTGAGAAAAAGATTTTTTCTGAATAATTCAATAGTTATCTGCATCTTTTTTTAGTTGGTGCCTTCACCTAAAGGGTGAAGCTTTATCAGTCAGTTAAATCTCAGGCATTTGAAGCCGCAAGGAGCTCGCAATTTTACCGAGGTCTCTTTTTTGTCAGGCACTTGAAGTACCAAAGTACTCTCTGCGTGCCCTCCGCCTTGTATCTTCGGCAAACTTGCGAGCTCCATAATCTGGTATTATCCAGCACTATGAGGTCTCATGGCCTTTGGAACTATCATTACGAATCTCGACATGGCGTCATCGAGGAGTTCCTGTACCTTTTCAGCCTCATCTTCCTGGAAGTTCTTTTTCAGTTCCTCTATATAAATTCCCAAGAGCTCCTCAATGTCTTTGAGGCCTTCCTCAGTCAATTTATTGATGAAGACATTGGCGCCCTTTGCCAGCCTTCTTTCAATTGACTTCTTGGTAAAGTTGTATTCAGGATACAGGCACTGATAAATCACTCCGCCTGTCATACCAGCACACATCCATGGGCCAGGGTCTCCGAGCACAACTGCACGTCCACCTGTCATATATTCAAAGGCAAAGCCCTTTAGATGGGCATGGGTTGCAATATTGCCCTTCGTATCGTCTACAGGCCTCGTAATCCTTCCACCGAATATTACATCAGCCCCAGACATCCTCACACATGCCCTGGAGTCTGAATAGTTCTGCACAATCAATGTGCCTTTAATGGCACCATAGGCAAAACTCTTTCCAGTGGAACCATCTACCCTTTGCCCAAGGATATTTCTCCCTTTTAATACGCAAAGAAGTCCTCCGAAGCTACCCTTGGAGGCCCCATCCTGAGCACCACCATTGATTACGGCTTTTATGTTCTCAATATTAAAGGCACAAAGACCGTTTCCTGGAACAGATGTATTCAGCCTCAAGAAGGCGTGTTTGTCAGATTCAAGGCCGTATTCTCGCACAATAGCGCCTGCCAGATAGGTCCCAACTGCCCTATCAGTACTGCAGACCCCTTCATCAGAGTAAAACACCTGTTTTTCACCTGCCTTAAAGCGTTCCATGGCAATATCTGAAATGAGGCGAGTGAGGTAGTTTAATGGTCTCCTTACGAGCTTTGTTCCCTCTGGGTCTTCCTTCAGACCTTCAAAGGCAGGTTTTTTCAGTACTCCTGAGGCATCCACATATGATTCGAACCTGTATTGTTCAAGGAGTTCTGTATGGCCAACGATGTCACGGATGGACCTTACGCCCATATCTGCCAGGATGGATTTGACTCCTTCCCCAATGGCAGTCAACAGGCGGGCAAGGTTTTCTGCCTCATCCTCCACCTTTCTCGGTGCAAATCCCTTTACACCTCTTTGCTCAGCATCCTCTTTAGATCTCAACTGAGTGGAGATACCCCTTGGGCAGCGGTCCAGGTGACACCTGTGGCAACTTATACATCCAACGCCCATCAGAGCCACAGTACCCATGGAGACCCTATCTGCCCCCATTATGATCATCTTCACCACATCCATGGGGCTTCTCAGACCGCCATCTACCCAGATCTCCACTGCGTCTCTTAGGCCGGCCTCTACAAGGGACCTGTGGGCCTCATTTACCCCGACCTCAATGGGCATTCCCACATATTTTTTGGCGTGTTCCCTTGCAGCACCAGTACCACCTTCAAAACCAGACAGATCCACAATATCTGCCCCGGCCTTTGCAATACCAACTGCAATGGTACCCACGCCTGTTGTTACTGGGATCTTTACAGAGACCTTTGCATTGGGATTTGCTGTCTTGAGCTCAGTAATGATCTGTGCAAGGTCTTCAATGGAGTAAATATCATGCTGATTTGACGGCGAAATAAGCGTAATCCCAGGTTTACAGTGTCTGGCCTTTGCCACCATTGGCGACACCTTTGTCCCAGGGAGGTGTCCGCCTTCCCCTGGCTTTGCTCCCTGACCAATCTTGATCTCCAGGTAATCAGTGGAGTTGAGTAACCCCATATATACGCCAAAACGTCCAGAGGCGATCTGCTGACAGCGGTTTTTCCTGTATTTACCCAGCATATCTGGGATTTCGCCGCCTTCTCCGTTTATACATATGATATTGGCCCTAAGAGCTGCCTCGGCATATGACCTGAAGGAATTCTCACCCTGAGAACCAAAACTCATTGCAGCTATAACGAGAGGCATTGAATGATCGCCAATAGAGATATCCACATCTTTTAGGCTGAGTCGTTTTTCTTCTGGAGCAAGGCGCGGCCTGAGAACATGCCTTATACCCACAGGATGCTCTTCTTCTATCTTGCCGAGTTCTTCCAAAAGGTCTTTGAATCCCCTCTTTCCAACTGCGACATTCCTCAGAATTCGTCCGACCTTTGAATTCCTGTTGGGCTCTTTATAGAGTGGTTGTTCTTCTTCCTGATGGAAACGCTCATAACGCTTCGCTGCAATCTCTTTTAGGGTATCGAATCCAACGCCACTTTTTTCAGATTCGCAGAAGTTTGGCACCTGGAAAATCTCTCGAAGCTCCTTCTTAAGGCCAATGGAACCAAAGATTCGGCCATAGCCGCAGAGTTCATGGATACCCATGGTGCTCATGACCTTTTCGATACCCTTTTGGAACACATCCATGGTGTTCCTTATTGTGGTTTCAGAATCAGTTTGGTCATTGGCAAGGCCAGCCACTACCCTCCACAACATGTATGGGTTCAGGGCATCTGCACCCAACCCCAGCAAGAACATGATGTCATGGAGATTCCGGATGGCGCCTGAGCGTACGACAATACTCGTGTTTCGCTTGAGTTCTGATTCTTCAAACCTCTTAATGAGTCCTGCCACCATAAGGCCAGGATCAATATAAGAACGGTTGTCTTTGAATGCGTTTTTATCATCCACTATAAGGAGTACTGCGCCTTGGCGTACCTTGTCTTCTGCCTCGTCTAAGCGTGCGTTCAAAGTTGACGCAAGGTCATCGTCAAGGTCAAATGTCGCATCTATCACGTGGACCCTTGATGAATCCAGCTCTCCACCAGTGAAAAACTCCACCACATCTTCAAAAAGGGCGGTTCCAAACTCTTCTGCAATCTTTCTCTGAGAGGCTATGTCGCAATTTATGCGGTCATCTCCACCGAGAAGAAGCGGATTCTTCAGTTCAAGGCCAATGGCAGGAGGAGTGGCAGTACCGTTTTTGTCTGGCCTGCTTCCAAGTATGCACCTTGTGGTAAAGTGCTCTGCCTCTCTTTCCCTGTCGATGGCAGGGTTGGTAACCACTGCCACATTTTCCTTGAAGTACTCTGAACAATTGGGCAGGGACTCTGGCACAAGTACTGGGTATGTCTCCTGATGCCCCATGGAGCCGATTATGTCCCTTCCCTCTAGGGCGACCCTCTTTCTAAGGTCCATGTCAAAGTGGTGCCATCCAAAGGCGGCAAGCTCATTGTTCCGTGGCAGAGATTGGTCGGCAGTACCAGAAGAGCTTGTGTCTGCAGAGGTCTCTTTAGCGCTGCTTGCGCTCTTCGGGCTCCCAGAGTGGAAAAATTTAATGACTTCTCTAAGCCCTTGTTTGCTCTTAAAGAGTTTGAGGAGTCGTTCTTGGATCGCAGGATAATCCAACACCTCGGCCCTCTGCCCTGGAGTGGACAAGATGGCAATCTTTTCACCAGGGGCTAGTGGCCTGGGGTCATTCAAGGTATGACTAATATTTACAACTCCCTTCTCAGAAGAGAGGACATAGTCATAATCACTCTCTATGAACCAGAGGGGTCTTAAGCCAAGGGCATCAACGCTGCCCATGCAAACATTTCCAAATCTAGCGACAACTGCGGCAGGTCCCTGAGCCGAACATGGGAAAAACCACCTGAGGAACTTATAGACATCCTGGAGATCTTCTGGATATTGCTCAACTTCTGAGTGAATCGCCGGAAAGACCATTTCCAGGGCCTCGAGTGGGTCAAAATCATACATATTGATCAAGCCCTCTATGATCCTGTTCAAGTCTTGGGAATCACTTCCGCCGGGCACTGGCTCAATGCCCATGGTCTTTCCTGTACTGCGGAGACGCTCAATAGTGTTGATTTCTCCGTTATGTCCAAGCACAGAAAATGGCTGGGCACGTTCCACAGTAGGAAGTGTATTGGTGGAATAACGGCTGTGGCCCAATGCGATCATGGACTTGTTGTCTTCGTCTAAGATTTCCGGATAAACACGAGGAAGGAGCTGTGGCATGCCCCTTAACTTATACACAACAGAATCCGTGCTCAGGGAAGCAATGTGTAAGTCAGGAAGCTCTCTTTCAATTGCCATGTGCAACTTGAAGAGGCTTTTCTGACATGCCCTGTGATCCAACTCATTGGGCAACAGGCCTGCAACCTGGAAGAAGATCGGGGCCTCTTCCCTTGCCCTCGGCCCAAGTTCTTCAAGCTTTTGCTCACCTATTCTGGCAATTAAGACCTCAGCGCCACTTTCCTTTATAACGGATTCGATCTTTGACCTTATGGTCTCCTCATCCTTCTTCATTCCATGGGTTATCAAAAAGTGGCCAACGAAAAAGTTGGGACTATAGGCAACGTGAGAGCTAATGCCCTTTTCTTCCAGACGCTTAGCCCAGATGACTCTTGGGATGTCTGTCAATATACCGCAACCATCCCCTTCGCCATTGATGTCTCCGGACCTGTGTCCCATCTTTTTCAATGCATCGATAGTCTTGACAATGTTGGCATGGGTGGACCTACCTCTTTTGTCCACAATAGCCACTATAGCGCATGCATCCCGTTCCCTTTGGAATCTTCTATCCATTTTAAAAGACCCCTCATCTCAGTTTTTTTTATAGGTAGCCGTGCAAGATAAACTCAAAGAGGCTTTATGCCAAGAGCTATTTTGTACAACAAATTGCGTACAAAACAAGTCAAGAAAGCGAATTGCCTCTATGCAAGACCTGTAGTAAATTCAAAAATTATGAAATTTCAAGTCGTACTAGGAGACATCACTGAGCTCAAAGTATATGCCATAGTTAACGCCGCAAACCAGACCCTCCTTGGAGGAGGCGGAGTGGACGGCGCAATACATAGGGCAGCAGGCCCTGAGCTACTTAAAGAGTGTAGACGCATTTATTTCAATTCTTCCCAGGCCGAAACTCGTTTGCTTGCCTGCATTCACCTCTTGAACATAGCGTAAGATTGGTAAAAACTCGGCTATTTCTCCCTCATAAACCACACTACCCACAGGCCCGCCTATGGTCATCCAGCGTCTCTGCCTGTAGCTAAATCTGGGTAGATCCTGCCACTTAAGTTCTTCCTTAACTGTCCTTACGTGCTGTGCCCTTTCAACAAGGCCCTTGTAATCGAGTTTCGGTTCTTGCCCGTAATAAGCCGCTTCAAGAGAGGATATCCTCCTCAATGCACTCCTAATCAATATATGAAACGGGACATTCCTAGTGTATTTGCCATTTGCCTTTACCCGGAAAGGGGTCATGAATCTCACCTCGATTTGCATCTTATCCGCTCCAACCTCGTGAGTATCAGAAAGGCAAAGTTGCTTGATATTGGAAGCCCTCTTTAGTTCTCCATCACGCCAATCAAACAACGCCTCCCCATCGCTGGTGCAAATGGTCTCGAGCCTAAACCTTCCCAGACCACTCTTTAATCCCTTGCCTATTCCAAACTCTCCAGCCTTTATCAGGCTATAGGCAACGTGGGGGAGATATTCGTCTGCCTTGCCTATTAAGGTAATAGAAAAAACAAAGCTATCGTCTTTCCTTGTATTTTTAGGTGGTGGAAAAGGAGGTTCAAATACAAAAGGATGGGGCCTGGCATTTACAGGCCCTCTTCCAGGCAGTTCCTTTATTATGTCAGACTCAAAAATATATCCATAGGCGCATCCATTAAAAATAGGGCAATTGGGGCAAGACTTTGTCCTCAGTACGCAAGAGACACGCCTTAATTCCCTGCCGAGGGCACCTCTAAGAACAGAACCCCAAAAAAATGGAATTTCTGCCTCTGTTTGCCATCTGCAATTGAATGTGTATTTATTAAAAAGAAGCATAAACCGCCCACCTCCAATCGACGGTGAACCATATTTATGGCGCTTTTATATTTGTGTCAATGCCCTAAAACAATGCTGAAACATTTCTAGAAGTCTGCCAGATCAAATCGACAAAAATGTAAATTTGTAAATAAGAATAATTGTTTAAAGCACAAAAAGGGCAGGAGAAAAATTATCTGTGTATAGGCATTGACCAAGAGGCAAGTTGGGTGTAGTAAAACCCACTAATTATAAAGCTGGTGAACGGGCTCAAAGCTTAAAAAAACAATATGTGAATATTTTGTCAAACCCTAAAAGATTTTGGCAGTTAATGTAAAGATAAAGCCTTACAGGCAATTATAGGATTTTAGTGCAATATAATAATGGGATATTTGAGTTGTTGAAAGAAATAATTTTTAAAATATATAAAGGACTAAAAAACATTTGAGTACTGTATTTACAACAATAATGAATATCTCTATCAATATATTTTATAATTGAAGCACAAATATAAAAAAATGGCAAAATATCATCTGTTAAAAGAACAACTATTTTGCATACAACTAAGCAATCATACACTATAAAACAGATAACGGAGAGGATGTGATACTATGTTAGCCACAATAAATTTTTGGATGTCAAAATTTTATACTCTTGACCTGGTAGGACTGATTCTCTATTTCTCAGGATTGTTCGGCTACAGATTCTTTTTGGCCTGCATGCTCAGACGTCATCCTGACAGGCTCTTTCTGGGGAAGCTTCAGGCCTATCGTAATGCCTGGATTGCCACGCTTTCAGGGGGCAAAGACTGCATCGTTGTAGTCCAGACCCTGAGAAATACCATCATGTCCGCATCCTTCCTAGCCTCTACATCTATCGTGCTCATCATGGGAGCCTTTAATCTAGTGCCTCATCTTAATACCCTAGAAAGAGTGATAAATATCATAGACATATTCGGTTCCCCAGATCCAGACCTGCAGGTGATGAAGATACTGATAATGATCATAATACTTTCTTACTCATTCTTAAACTTTACATGGTACATAAGGGAGGCCAATTATCTTGGATTCATGCTCAACGTTCCAAAGGATAAACTTGATAAGATAGAAGGCGGAGATTCGACTGCCACTCTCTCCAAGCTGTTCCTTACTGCTGGCATCAACTTCTCTTTAGGCATGCGGGGATATTATTTTCTGATTCCCCTTTTCATGTGGTTATTCAGTCCTGTGCTGATGATCATTGCCATTATTGTCATTCTCTTCGTACTGATAAGACGCGATCTTGGAAAAGACAGGATCGTGACAGTAAAAGTTTAGGAATACTCGGCATCCTATTCCCTCTATATCTTTAGAGAACGGCCTTTTCCAAGGTCGTTCTCTTCTCTCTCCTAGTTAAAGGCGCTCTAATTTCTCTTCTCCATGGTCCTTAAAAATCTCATTCAATTCACATCTTAAAGCGATTTGTCTCAATCTCCGCAAACGGATCGTGTCATTGAGACCACACAGAGAAACGAAGTGTCAGATGGGACATTCCCGGATTGTCACAATTACTATATGAATGGACATCTAGTTGATTTGATAAATAAAGGGCTGTGCTCCAAACAGAACATGGCCTCATTTTTCCGCCATTTTTCGCTTGGCCGACCTACACGGCATCCATGCCGTGAAGGTCGGTGAGTGCATCCATGCACTCACCCTCAGCCCATTCAGGGCTTCGGGCCTTTTTGCTCCAAATGGCGGATTCGGCCAAATTGTCTCTTATTGGAGCACAGCCCTATTCGGCCTACGCTACCTGTTAGTCTTGTCTTAAAGGACTTTGCGACACGGGTAACACCTGTGTTTGACAAAAGACGGAAATGCTCTCAGTCCTATTCGGCTGCATTCATGAATCTCAATCCCCTCAAACGGGTCCATTCATTCAGACTAATGGTAATAGTCACAAAAAAAGGGCTTTCACGATATGTCTCAATCCCCTCAAACGGGTCCATTCATTCAGACTTTTTGTTGACTTAAAAATCAAGATAAAAGGAGAGAAGTCTCAATCCCCTCAAACGGGTCCATTCATTCAGACAAAATAGCAAAGCAATTTCATGACGACGGTCTTTGTTGTCTCAATCCCCTCAAACGGGTCCATTCATTCAGACATAGAAATGATGACTATCGCACAAAAAATTTTAATGGTCTCAATCCCCTCAAACGGGTCCATTCATTCAGACTTAAATACTCCTGGTCTAGTTCAGACCAGTTATGATGTCTCAATCCCCTCAAACGGGTCCATTCATTCAGACGGACCCGTGCGAGGGGAATGAAAAACAGGAGGTAGACAGTCTCAATCCCCTCAAACGGGTCCATTCATTCAGACCTTTTATCTTGATTGATTCAGTTGATCTTTTTCGGCTCGTCTCAATCCCCTCAAACGGGTCCATTCATTCAGACTCTTATCCTTTATAGTTCCATAATTTCAGGATGTTGCAATGCCTTTTTTGCCCACCTCCCATTTTTTAGAAAATTGACCCTAAAAATTGGCTATTTTTAGGCTTCTGAAAAAGAATAACCTTTTGAATTTACTATTTATTTTTCACATTTCCTATCTACACTAAATATTAGTACCTTAATATTAGATTCAACCCATTGAAATTACAAAGAAAAATCAGAAAACAGCATCAAAATAGCCCGTGAACATTCGACATAGGTAAAAATAAAAGAATATTTAATAAAATCAGAGAAAAATAAAGAAAAACAAAAATATTTCACCCGAAAAATGAAAAAAGACTAAATTTAATCCATATCCTGAATTTGAATTTCGGTGCAAAAAAATCAGCCCAATTAAACTTTGGCACTTAAGCTGTTCTACTTTTAGAAAAAGTTGAACTTAAAAAAACAATCCAGACTTATATTAAACACGGGCCTTACCCATAACACCAAGACCTTCAAAATAAAACAACAGGCAGTGTGGCCCGGATAGGGCTGTGCTCCAAATCATTTCTATTTGGAACATAGCCCTTTATTTATTAAAGCCACCAGGATGGCCATTCATATATAAATGACGACAAAGTGGCGATGCTCCACGACTGTTTGTATAATCTCTCTCTAGCTCATCTATATTTCTGATTGAGAGTGTCTGCTGCCCATGTTAAGGCCTTTAAAGACTCATTTGTGAGATGAACTCTAAACCTCGCTCCAAAATTATTCCTGTCCTGATATGTTCCAATTAATTTATATTCTTCCCCATCTTTTTTGACAAAAAATCCAATTCCCTTTATTGACTTCTGCTTAGAATAGGGAAGCGAATTTGCTGTTACTATCCATGAATTCTCACGCCATACCTTTTCAACAAACTCTTTAAATCCTATAGGATAATAGTCATCTCTAAATGTGGGCCTTTTTCTGGCTGTAGCATCAACAAGATTAACAGGTTTAGGATTTCGAATGCGAAAACCCGTTAAATATATCTGCCCTATTGCATTCAACTCATAGAGCTTTTGTCCATCAACTAAAATCTCATTCAACAAAACCCTTAGCTTTTCGTCAATTTTCCCCAACTCATCTGAGCCGTATACTTGACCACGCTCAAAATCTGTCAGAATATCAGCATGATAAGCAAGAACTTCGTCATCAAACGATATTGGCAAAGGAGGGAAATCTATAATTTCTGAAAAATATTCATGTTTGTAAAACACTGGAATATTAAGTACTTGACCAATAATTACAGCAATTGCAATCTGTGCCTTATACCCCCCTGTGGCATCAATGGCTACATATTCTGGACCACCAACACGTTGAATATATTCGCCAATTTTACGAACAAGATTTCTTAAGCCATGAATTTTAAAATCCTTTGGACGTTCATCCTGAAGCTCATCTACCACAACATATTCTATATTACGTAGCGAGAAATCTTTTCTCAATTCATAATACTTTTGCAAAAACTTACCTGTATTTCTGCCATTGTCTGTATCCGAGACCAAAAAAAACAGATTTTCAAGAGATAACCAGTTCTTACTTTTTGCTTCCTCAATTGTGTTGATTTCAGCGCCACATATCCTTTCAGTAGGGGAAATCTCTAAAAATTCCTTGGCTAGCAACTCCCAATTTTTCTTTTCAAACGCTTCTTTAATTTTAGGCCAATTAGGTGGGACCTTAGAACTATCTATTGAGAGACGCGCCAAATTGCCTTCAAACAAACTCGTTCCAACTGTACAAATCAAGGTCGTCCTTCTCACGCTATTTAAAACCCTCCATCCTTTATTCTTATTTGCTTCAATCCCCTCGAACGGATCCAGTAATTCAGACGAAGAGGAAAATAGTATCTCATTATAATTCCAATTATTTTCCCCGTGAAAATACCTAGTTGGGTAATGCACCTAATATAACAGACAGAAGGTAGAAGCAAGACCTCCATGTACCAAAGCCAGCGGCCCTACATTCTATCTCTCTTCAGCTTCTGCCTTCTCCCTTCTACCTTCTTCTTATTTCTATTTTTCGTCATGATAGCTTATAAAATTACTAGAAAACCTAATCAGCCGATGGCATGGAGCCCATGTTCTTCAAAATGCATAAAGATAGAATCGACTGTGTTGGACTTTTTCAAATGGCTAGGAAGTTACTATCGTCAGGAGGTTCGCCCTGGCCTGAAACTTCTACCTCAGAAATACACCCTTTGCACAGCCTATAATATCTTACGGTATCTGTTGCCTCGTCTATTACCTTCTCAAGTTCGGCCTTGAGCTTTAGGAACTGCTTCTCTGTGAGTTCAGGACATTCGAAGACGGACTTTTGCACCCTTATACAGTGCCCCTTTAGTTTTTTTACCACTCGATAGCGTTTTTTATCGTCGCTTACGTCAAAACACACCACAAAAAACATAGTATTTAGCTATCTCAAAAACCAATATCCGGTTTTTCCAGATACCGTTTAAAATCCCTTACCCTTTCATGTATGGCCCACCTCAATTTAAGGGACGAAGCCCCCTTTTTAATCGAGCTGTTCATCTTCTTTTCATGGGCATGAACAAGTGTTTTCAACAAGGAAGGAGTCATTTCGATGGGGCGCTCTCTTTTCCCTGTCTTTATAAAATCATCCACAGACACGGCCTTCCTATTTATAAGGGTTAGGACGAAGGATTCGGCCAGGCCACGCCACTCCTCAACAAGGTCGCAGGCAAGGGATGGTCTGCCGTGTAAAGGTTCGTGAAGGGCGCCTAGATAGGGATCGAGGCCACTTGCCTGAATTGCACTGAGCACCTCGTTTGTAAAAAGGGTGTAGACAAAACTCAGTAGGGCATTCACCGGGTCAAGAGGAGGGTGCTTGTTCCGTCCATTGAACTCAAATGCGGAATTCTTTATTAGAAGCCCATATGCATCATAAAAAATCCTAGAGGCCCCTCCTTCTATCCCCCTTACTGCCTCAATGTCGTCAGCCAAGGCAAGCCTTTTACTCATGGCATTGAGTCGAAGGCACATCACCCTAACTGACTCTTCCCTCTGTTTGTATGAACGCTTGAGCAAAAAGGCAATTTGGTTCTCAATCTTTTTTGCTACTATGAGACGAGCAGTATCGAGTCTAAAATCCTCATCGAATAGTCGTTTGTACTGAAGTTGTCTGAGCCGTACATGGCCTTTTCCATCAGGCAGAAGCCGTGCCCTGAACCTGCCTGTCTGGGTCAAAAACACTGTATCCACGCCCTTTTCTATGAGAAAATCAAGGACTGCCCCGCTCATGGTCGCCCTACCCAACAGTGTGAGCCTTTCAAGCCCTGCAACAGGTATCTCTTTGACCACCTCTTTTTCTCTCATTATCCTCAAGGTCTCTCCGCTCAACCTTAAATATGTCCCAGGCTCAAGGATGTATATGGCTTCCATTTGTCGTACAGGATTTAGGTATAGGGATTATTCAGAGATATCGCTCCAGGACCTCGATTGCGGTCTTGAGGTTTACTATTGCATCTCTTAGGTCCTCTATGCGCTCACTTTTAGGCCCCTTATTCATCTGATCCCAGTCAGAGATGTGGAGAAGCGGGTGGGCGTACTGCCCATTTTTTAAACTAAACGTGCAATCAAGCCCTCCCTCTCCAAGCCCATAGAGTGAATGGATTCGCTTGCATCCAAGAGGGGTCCACCTTAGCCTCGAGACCTCAAAATCCAAGAGGTGTCGATTGTAACCACTGCTCTTCGAAAGGATCGTGTGCAGGCACAACCTCCCCTTTGGCAGGTGCCCGATCGTGCCTATGAGTATCTTGCGTTCACGCTCACTGAGCTCACCGCCAGACATAGCCTCTTTAACAATCCTTGAAATCACCCTGCACCCTGCCTCGAGTTCCATAAGCTCAGGAAAACCATCCATCACTGTCTTTAATGCTGGATGTACCACCACCTTTGCACTATCAAAGGTGGTGGAAAGGGAATCAATTAGGTCTGCCTCATTGAATTTAAAAGATTGGAGCAAGGCGAACTGGCGGTCTTGGTCCTTTGCTCCTGCAGATAGAAAAAAGGAGCGCTTGCCCGTACCCCTGTGGATGCCAAGAGGAAGTTTTACAAGGTTTCCAAGGCCTTTTCCAGTGAGCCTGTCCTGTTTTGGAAAGACTTCAAGTTCAAAAAATTCTAGTCCCTTGGCACATTCATTCACGATGGCCAAGAGGACCTTGCGCATGGATGAAGCGCTCACTGGGTTATCCACTGGATACCAAAGGTGATACCCCTTTCCGCCACTAAACTCCACAATGCAGCTTAGGCCATAGTCTGAGGACACCTGATTCAAACGCCTGAGCAGGAATCCAGCCTCTTTTTTTACTGCCCGCATCTCATCTTTTTTTACTTTTTTTCCCCTGTAGTCCTTTCTGAGATCTATGTCTATGACGCCGAGTTTCACTGTGTTGTCTTGGCGCATGAGATATATGCCATAGGTGGCCTTGCCATTTACATGGTCACTTACATCCTCGATGGTCATGGGTCTTCGTTCCGGGACATATCCTGTACGCCCCTCTTTTCTATCTACCCACTGTCTGGCAAAGACGTCCTGTCTGCCTGAAAATATTTCGAGGTAGCGCCTGAGGTCTTCATTACGCTTCCTTACCTGGAAAAAAGGCTCCAATTCATCAGGATCATTCTGTTCTTTTTCAAAAGATATATGGCTGGAATGGGATGCCTGGAGGTCCTGGCTCTCTGGCTCAATAACCTCCCCTTCAAGGGAAATCTCCTTTCCCTTTGTTTCTGCCCAGAAGTAATCCTTCACACACCTTTTGGCCTTGGCCAAAATACTAAGGGCCTCTTTTTGCTTGCCAAGCAATATTAAGGCGTCGATATGGTCCTTCCAGGCGCGTACTGACTCTGGAAAACGTTCATGCATGTAGTCAAGGAGTTCCAGGGCGTCAGCTACCTTCTCAACTTCAAAACACGCATTTACTACGAACATAAGCTCATCTTCACTAAGGCTATCCTTAGAGGAAATAAGTTCTTCCAGGATCTCTCCACACTTTTCCACATCCCTGAGGAGTGCCCTGTTTTGTCTTAACTGTGACAGGAGAAATTCCTTCTCGAGGACGGTGGCTGCTTGGGGTCTCTCTTGGCCTCTTTCCACTGGCGCAGACTCATGCCTCATGGCTTACACCATCCTTTAACAAGAAGTCATTGTGTCTCTGTCTCATCTTCTGATACGTCTTTGAAAATCCGGGTATTTTGTCTGCGTCCTGCTTCAATCCCTCCATTAGGTGGAGTGCCCGTTCGTGCTCCCCTTTATTAAACATGGCAATAGCAATGAGAAAGTCCGCCTCCTTCAGGGGATTTCCGTATGTATTCCTGTAGAATTGGGCTGCCTTTTTTGCACTCAGTATGGCTGCATCAAAATGTCCGAGACTGCATTCTATCCTCGAAAGTCTTAACAGGGTCTTGTGTCTTGAGCGATTGTCCCTCTCCAGGGCCTTATTGAGTACTGAGATTGCATCCTCCTTCTTTCCCATAAAAACCAGTGCCTCAGCCTCTCTCCAGCGCACATAAGGACGCCTCTTTTTTTCTGGTATTGCCTTCAAGACCTTGAGGGCACTGGCTGGCTCCTTCAATCTGCTGAGGCAGGCAGCCTTGAGTTCCAACACATAGTCTGGCACATAGCCACCGAGGTTTTTAGCATCTGCCTCTGAAGCCCGAATGGCAACCTCCAGGTGTTTGATTGCATCCTCATACTTTAGAAGCTGAAAAAGGACCTTTGCCATGCCAAAGTGCTTAAAGATAGGAGAAACAAAGTCCGTATCCCTGTCTTCGTTTAACATCTGGGCCATGACCTCATGGGCCTTACGCGGCCTCGAGTCCTTTAAGAGACATGATCCAAGGTGATAGAGGGCCCTTATGTATTTGGGCCTTTCCTGATGCCTCGTCTTCTTTTCTTCTCTTGAAAGACAACGCCAGTTTGCTACTGCCTTTTGAAGGAGAGGTATGGCCTTTCTTGGCTTATCTTCGATCTCCTTGAAGACCATTCCATCCCGATAAAAAGGTGTAACCCTCCCGGGAGAAAGCTGCTGACACCTCTTAAAATGGGTATGGGCAAGCTCAATTAACTGTTGTTTTTCCGCAGGCTTTAAGAGAAGTTGCCTATTTTTATTTCTATAAAGGGCATCGTAGGATGCATAGGCAATTCCGTAATGAACCATATAATCCTCTGGCTCAGCCCTAAGAGCACTCTTTAGCACTCCTATTGCCTCCATGTGTCTTCCTGCGTTTACAAGGGCAAACGACAGGGACTTTCTTATGGCTATGTCCAGACCAGATTCCACAATGGCCGGATACTTTTCTTCTAGGGGATGGCACAAAGCCACTATTGCATCCCAACGACACTCACGTTCGAGTTCCTTTATTTCAGAAAGCAACCTGTTGGCCTGAGGCGCTATTTCATGCTCTACGTCGAGGCCAAGTACGTCCCCTTCATCCAGAGAATATTGGGCACTAGAAACATCCTTTTCATTGTGATCCTTATCTTCTGGAACAGAATCTGGGGGTAAAACCGTCTCGGAGCGAAAGGCTGGGCCAGTACCGGATTCCCCTGTTTCCACCATTTGTGCGGTATTTTTTTCTGGAGCGTGCATGACTCCCTCCCATACCCGTTGAGGAAGAAGAACTTAAACTGTGTCTTAGTATGGGAGGTAACAGAATCAGCGAAATTTTGAAGAAGCTGAAACATTTCGGCCTAAATCAGAACATTTTATCCCCTTTAGGGGGTGCAGGATTTAGGTTGGAATTGGCCTCTCTCAATCCCCTCGAACGGGTCCAGTCATGGAAATCTAAATATACCCTTTGAGGTTGGGAAGGGATATTTCGCCTTTCCTCTTTATCCTCACTAATTGGATAAAACCCATGCCTACCTCACATATAGAAGCCGTCTCGACACTGTGTCGGGGTAAGTTCAGCCCATGTGTGTCCCACTATCCCGCCCTCAGCCTACATATCCAAAAGGCATCTAATGTGGTGACCCCCTTTCCGAAAGCTAGTGTAGTTGCAATTATATTATGGCTGAGTTATTTCTCTATAAGAGGCTCTTTATAAGAACTCGTCATTATGGACTTCATCAGAATAATTTCCATCATTATCCGCCTTATGGCAATGGGCTCATCAATCATCATCCTCCGCCGTCTGAGGGATTGGCGCATGGGATTTCTGACCTTTTTATTGGGACTGATGACCCTTCGCCAGGTCATTACCCTACTGCAGGAAAGGTCTTCATGGACCATTTCCATTTCAGAGGGCAGTCTGGAACACCTTCCAGCCTTGTTGGTCAGTATCACTGCCTTTCTAGCCGTCTTCTTCCTGAAACAATTCCTCATCGAGCAAAGACAGAGAGAGGAGCTAATCCGGGAAAAGGAGACAATGATTCGTTCTCTTATTGACCATGCCCCCTGCAGCATCTGGGTTGCCAATCCCACAGGAACGGTGGAATACGCCAATAAAGAGGCGTTGAAACTTTTTGGCGTAACATCCATCGATCAAATAGCCAGGCAAGGCAATATTTTTGATAACTCATTTAAAGCAAAGATGCCGTGCCTCGATGATGTCGAATACGCCTATTCAGGCGATATCATTCGCTGTCTCGGCACTGTGAAACTAATACCGGCTAAAAACAGAGAATCCGAGGAAATTGTCCACCTTGAGACCACCATCTTCTCGGTTCCGCCAGGCGGTGGCCCCACAGCGGACATTGTGGTGATCCAGAAAGATATCACCAAGTTAGTAAACCATATACAACGTATTAAGCAGCTTGAGAGTATCCTGAGAGTCATATCTAACATCAACCAGCTTATAGTCAGGAATCCGGATCGTGACAGGCTATTGGAGGAGACCTGCAGGACCATAGGCGAGATATGGAATGATGGACTGGTATGGATTGATCTGCTCCATGAGGAAGGAGGGCCTCGTCTGATTATGGCGCAGGCAGGTTCCCAAAAGATGGATACGAATCTTTTGAAAACATTAACAAATGAACTGAAGACGGCCGGAGGCCCAATTGACACGGCCTTAAGGACTGGAATGCCGACGATTATAAGGGACGCCCCTGAGACTCCATTTGGGTCACGGTGGACGGAGACCGCCAGGCTCGGATTTAACACCGTTGTTGCCATTGTGATTTCTCACCGGCAGAGGAGATTTGGGACAATCAACATATTGCTCAAGGC